>CBDUCW010000251.1:0-3816 GCA_965365745.1 uncultured Trueperaceae bacterium | reverse complement strand
AGTACGAGGTGACCTCGACGGTCGCCGCGCGGTCGAAGTAGTCGGGGCCCGAGTCCTCGACGTAGGGTTCGGTGCGGAAGTAGCTGTGCCGGGGCGCGGGCCCGGCGTCGGCGTCGAACATGTCGAGGATCGGGTGCATCTCGTAGAGGAACGCGCGTCCGCCGGGCGCGAGGACGCGCTCGACCACGCGCCACCAGGCGTCGAGATCGCGGATCCAGCCGATCGCGCCGATCGTGACGGTGACGAGGTCGAAGCGGCCGTCGAGGTCGCTGGGGAGCTGCAGCACGTCGGACTCGACGAAGCGCACCGGCGGCAGCGGACTTGCATTTCGCGCCACGGCCTCGAGCTGCGCGGCCTGGGCCAGGAACGCGTCGCTGACGTCGACGCCGACGGCTTCGGTGGCGCCCATCCGGGCGACCGAGAGCAGCTCGCGGGCGTTGTTGCACGACAGCTGGATCACGCGCTTGCCGGCGACGCCGATGCGCTCGAGCACGGCCGTCTCGATCGGATCGAGCACCGAGAACGCCGGATCGCGGAAGCCTTCGAGCAGCTCGCCGAGCTTGACGCGGGCGTGCACGCCGGCGGTCTGGTTCCACATCGCCTTGTTCGCGGCGGTCATCGGGTCGAGCGGCATGCCGCCAGCCTAGTCGATCGCGCCTACACCCGCTTGAACACCAGCGCCGCGTTCTGCCCGCCAAAGGCGAAGTTCTCGGAGATCGCCGCGTCGACCTGCTTCTCGCGCGCCTCGTTGGGCACGTAGTCGAGGTCGAGCTCGGGGTCGGGATCGATGTAGTTGCGCGTCGGCGGGAGCACGCCGCTGTGCAGCGCCTGCACCGTCGCGATCGCCTCGATGCCGCCGGCCGCACCGAGCAGGTGTCCGGTCATCGACTTCGTCGAGCTCACGGGCGGCACGGCGTCGCGGCCGCCGAAGATCGCCTTGAGGGCGAGCGTCTCGTTCAGGTCGTTCGCCGGGGTCGAGGTGCCGTGCGCGTTGACGTAGCCGATCTCGCTCGCGTCCATCTTGGCGGAGCGGAGCGCCCACTTGAGGCAGCGCACCGCGCCCGAGCCGCCGGGGGCCGGTGCGGTGATGTGGTGCGCGTCGGCGCTCGTGGCGTGCCCGACGATCTCGGCGTAGATGCGCGCGCCGCGCGCCTTGGCGTGCTCGTACTCCTCGAGGATCAGCACGCCCGCCCCCTCGCCGGCGACGAAGCCGTCGCGGCTCGCGGTGAACGGCCGGCTGGCCGTCGCGGGGTCGTCGTTGCGCGTCGACAGCGCCTTCATCACGGCGAAGCCGCCGATGCCCATCGGCGTGACGGGCGCCTCGGTGCCGCCGGTGATCATGAAGGTCGCCTCGTCCCGCTGGATCATGCGGTAGGCGTCGCCGATCGCCCCGGTTCCCGTCGCACAGGCGGTGACGACGGTCGACGAGGGACCGGTGAGGTTGTACTTCATCGCCACGTGCCCGCTCGCCATGTTGGCGATGAGCATGGGGATGAAGAAGGGGGTGACGCGCATGGGGCTGCGCTCGAAGCGCACCACCGACTCGCGCTCCCAGGTCTCGAGGCCGCCGATGCCGCTGCCGACCAGCGTGCCGGTCTGCTCGCCCTCGATGTCGCCCGGCTCGAGCCCGGCGTCCTCGAGCGCCAACTCGGTGCCGATCAGCGCGAGCTGCACGTTGCGGTCGAGGCGCCGCGCTTCCTTCCGGTCGAACCACTGCTTGATGTCGACGTCCACCTCGCCGGCGATGCGAACGTCGAGCTCGCTCGCGTCGAAGCGCTGGATCAGGCCGATGCCGTTCGCAGCTTCGTGCTGCGCGCGGAGGTAGGCCTCGGCTCCGACCCCGATCGGGGTGACGGGCCCGACACCCGTGACGACGACTCGTTTCATGGTTGGATCCACCTCGTGAAGTGCGCTGCGCTCGCGTGCGGTGCGGCCGGAACGTCGTCGACCCCCGGGGAGCCCGGCGGCCGGAAACGATCCGGGTCGGGACCGCGCGGGGGCGGACGGTGCGGCGGCCGCCGTGGGCGGCGCGGCACGACGGCGCCCCCGGCCACCGGGGGCGCCGCGGTACGGCTTACTGCTTGTTGCTGATGAAGGAGACGGCGTCGCCGACGGTGCGGATGTTCTCCGCTTCCTCGTCGGAGATCTCGATGCCGAACTCGTCCTCGAGGCCCATGATCAGTTCGACCACGTCGAGGGAGTCGGCGCCCAGGTCGTCGACGAAGGAGGCTTCGCCGGTGATGTCATCGGGATCGGCGTCGAGCTTGTCGGCGACGACGTCGCGAATCTTGTCGAGAACTTCGTTTTCGTCCATGGAACTTCCTCCTAGGGGCTCGCGATCGGGGCTGCGTTCGTTTCGCTCGGGCGATTCTAGCACGTTCCCGAAATGCGTCTGCAACGGGCCTAACGCGGATTCGTAGGCCCGGATTCGGGCATCGATCAGTGCATGCTCATGCCGCCGTCGACGGCGAGGGTCTGCCCGGTGATGTAGCCGGCCTCGTCCGAAGCGAGGAACGCAACGGCGGCGGCGACGTCCTCGCCCTGCCCGAAGCGCCCGAGCGGGATCTGCCCGAGGTACGCCTCCTGCTGGGCTTCGGGGAGTTCGGCGGTCATGTCGGACTCGATGAAGCCCGGCGCGATCGCGTTCACGGTCACGTTCTTGCCGGCGTACTCGCGGGCCAGCGATTTGGTCAGCCCGATCAGGCCCGACTTCGCGGCGACGTAGTTCGCCTGGCCGGGCGTGCCGATCAGCGCCACCACCGAGCTGATGTTGATGATGCGGCCGAACTTGGCGCGCATCATGCCGCGCAGGGCGGCCTTGGCGAGGTGGAACGGACCGCCCAGGTTCGTGTCGAGCACGGCGTCCCAGTCGTCGGCCTTCATGCGCAGCACGAGGCCGTCGCGGGTGATGCCGGCGTTGTTGACCAGCACGTCCAGCGAGCCGAGCTCCTCGGTGACGCGCGCCACCAGGTCGGCGCAGGCCTCGGGATCCGAGACGTCGGCGCCGAACACGGCGGCCTCGCCGCCGGCCTCGCGGATCGCGGCCGCGACCTCGTTGGCGGGCCCTTCGGAGCTCGCGTAGTGCACGGCCACGGCGTAGCCGCGGCGGCCGAGCTCGAGCGCGGTCGCCTTGCCCAGCCCCCGGCTCGAGCCGGTGACGAGGGCGACGCGGCGGGGCGCCTCGGCGGACGATGCGGCGGACGATCCAGCGGCGGGCGTCATCGACGAACCTCCCGGTTCGCGGGGCGGAGCGGCGCCGGGCGCGGGGTGCGGGCGCCGGCGGCCATCGGGTCGGTGCGGATCATTCCAGCGCTCCCTGCAGCGAGTCGGGGTCGGTGACCGCGGCGGCCGGCGCGTCCTGCAGGATGCGCCCGACGAGACCGGTGAGCACCTTGCCCGAGCCGAACTCGACGAAGCGATCGGCGCCGAGCGCGGCGAGCTTCTCGGTGCACTCGGTCCAGCGCACCGGCGCGGTCACCTGCCGGGTGAGCAGGTCGCGCGCCGCGGCGCCGCTGGGCAGCACGTCGGCGGTGACGTTCACCACGACCGGGAACTCCGGGTCGTGGAACTCGACGTCGGCGAGATCTCCGGCCAGGGCGTCGGCGGCGGGCTGCATCAGGCTGCAGTGGAAGGGGGCGGACACCTTGAGGGGGATGACGCGGGCGCGGTGCTGCTCCTTGAGCGCCTCCGACGCGGCGGCGACCCCGAAGCATCGCACTCCCGCTTCGAGGAGCACGGGGACGACGTGTCGCGTGCCGAGACCGTAGGCATCCGCCTTGACCATCGCGATGAGCGGCGCGTCGGGGGCGAGTTGCG
>CBDUCW010000250.1:0-3832 GCA_965365745.1 uncultured Trueperaceae bacterium | reverse complement strand
CGCTCGGCGCGCTCCGCGAGCCACTCGAATGCGACCTCAATTCGGTCCAAGATTCGGGTCGCCCCATCGGAGCCATCGCGGCCGTACGCGTCCGCGTACAGCTCGTCGAGGTCGCGTGCCGCAGCGTCCGTGAGCAGCACCAACCGGGTCATCCCTCGGCCTGCCGGAAGAGCGCGACCGCATCTTCGGCGCTCTGGATCATGCCCTCCTCGACCTGACGCTCGGCCAGCGAGAACATCTTGACCAGCGCGACGGTTTCCTGCAGCTGGTCGTACGTTTCGACATCCAACAGAACCGCCCGCGCCTCCCCGTTCTGCGTGATCACGAGAGGCTCCTGCAGCTCGGCCAGCTCGCGAAAGAGCTCGGCCGCGTGGGCCTTGAGGTAGCTGATGGATCGGACACGGTCGCTCAAGCGCATCATGAGTCCAAATGTAGACCGAATTCCAGTCCAACTTCAACCGTTGGAACCCAAACCCATGCTACGCTCCGCGACGAATCCAAGGCTCCTAAGGAGGGACCCAGTGGCAGAAGTCATTCTGGAACACGTCTACAAGCGCTTCGGTGCCGTTACCGCCGTGCAGGATTTCAGTCTTCGCATCGAAGACGAGGAATTCATGGTGTTCGTCGGCCCGTCGGGCTGCGGGAAGAGCACGACGCTGCGCATGATCGCGGGACTCGAAGAGATCAGCGACGGAACCCTGAAGATCGGCGACCGCGTCGTCAACGACGTGCCGCCCAAGGACCGCGACATTGCGATGGTGTTCCAGAACTACGCGCTGTACCCGCACATGAACGTGCACCAGAACATGTCCTTCGGCCTGCGCCTGCGCAAGACGCCCAAGGCCGAGATCGAGTCGCGCGTCAAGGACGCCGCCCAGATCCTCCAGATCGAACACCTGCTCGACCGGCGCCCGCGCGAGCTCTCCGGCGGTCAGCGCCAGCGCGTCGCCCTCGGCCGCGCGATCGTGCGCGAGCCGAAGGTCTTCCTGATGGACGAGCCGCTGTCGAACCTCGACGCCAAGCTCCGCGTCGAGATGCGCGCCAGCATCGGCAAGCTCCACCGCCGCCTCGGGGTCACCACGATCTACGTCACCCACGACCAGGTCGAGGCGATGACGATGGGCACGCGGAT
The DNA here is from genome assembly GCA_965365745.1 of uncultured Trueperaceae bacterium. Taxonomy (GTDB): domain Bacteria; phylum Deinococcota; class Deinococci; order Deinococcales; family Trueperaceae; genus CBDUCW01. The sequence continues at coordinate 2,700 of CBDUCW010000250.1, read as the reverse complement.
CGTGGTCATGAAGGATGGCCTGATCCAGCAGGTCGACAGCCCGATCAACCTCTACGACAAGCCGGTCAACAAGTTCGTGGGCGGCTTCATCGGCAGCCCGGCGATGAACTTCATGGTCGGGAACGTCCAGGACGGCCGCATCAAGTCGAGCGCGTTCGATCTCAAGCCGCACGATGTGCTTGCCGAAAAGATCAAGCCCTACAACGGCAAGAAGCTCTACGTGGGCGTCCGCCCCGAGAACCTCGGGCTCAAGGGCTACACCTCGATCCCCGAAGAGGACAACCACATCAAGGGCACGGTCGAAGTCGTCGAACCGCTCGGCGCCGAGACCCACATCATCGTGTCGGTCGGCGGCGATCAGAACATCGTCGCCCGCGTCGACGCCCACGCCGACGTGAAGGCCGGCGACAAGGTCGACCTGCTCTGCGACCTCGAGTACCTCCACGCCTTCGACCTCGAAGACGAGCACAGCCTGCTGCACGGCTGAGCCTCGTCGGACGGGTCGCGCTCGTTCGCGACCGCCTCCCGCCCGCGCCCGCGGGCAATGCACCGCAGCCACCGATCCCGCCGCACGGACCTCCGTGCGGCGGGATCGTTTCTCGGACTCGAGGGGGCGAGGGCGCGGCACCCGGACCCGCCCGTCGCCCGCCAAGCGACGATGTGCGGGCGCCGCCGGCACGCTCCCGAACCGCCGTGGGCGCCGGTCGGCCCCACGCCGCGAGCGGGTGGCGACGACGCGGCGTGCGGCCATGACGGCGAAGCCCGAGCGGCATCGGTAGACTCGCGTCGTGATCCTCGCCGCCCTCCACGACGTCGAAAAGGCCTACGGCGACCAGGTCGTGCTCGACGGCGTCACGCTGGAGCTGCGCCCCGAAGATCGCCTGGCGCTGATCGGCCGGAACGGGTCGGGGAAGTCGACGATCCTGCGCCTCCTGCTCGGCGACGAGGCGGTGGACAAGGGCCGCGCCTTCCGTCGCGACGACGTCACCTTCGGGCTGCTCGAACAGGACCCGATGCTCGACGCCGGCGTCACCCTCGACGAGGCCTGCGCCCGCGCCTTCGACGACCTCGACGCGATGGAGCGCGACCTCGAGGCCCTCGAGGCCGAAGGGCTCGACGATCCCGCCGTGTTCGAGCGGTGGGAGACGTTGCACGCGCGCTTCCAGCGCCGCGGCGGCTACCAGCGGCGCGCCCGCCGCGACGCCGTGCTGCACGCGCTGGGCTTCGAGGGGCGCGGCGGCGAGCCGGTCGCCAACCTCAGCGGCGGCGAGAAGACGCGGCTCGGGCTCGGGCAGCTGCTGATGCGGCAGCCCGACGTCCTGCTCCTCGACGAGCCGACGAACCACCTCGACATGGACATGCGCGCCTGGCTCGAGGGCTACCTCGCCCGCTACCCGGGCGCCGCCGTGATCGTGTCGCACGATCGGAGCTTCCTCGACGCCGCGGCGAGCGCCACGGCCGAGATCTCCCGCGGCGCGCTGCACACGCTGCCGCTGCCGCCGACGGCGTTTCGCGAAGCGCGCGAGGAGCAGGAACGGATCGAGCGGCGGACCCGCGCCAACCAGGAGAAGGAGGCCGCGCGGCTCGAGGCCGCGGCCGCCCAGATGAAGAAGTGGGCCGGCCAGAATGCGAAGCTGCACCGCCGCGCCAAGGCGATGGAGCGTCGGCTCGAACGCTACGAGGACCGCATGGTCGACGAGGTGGAGGACGCCGAGCGCACCACCCGCTTCACGTTCCCCTGCGATCCCTCGGCCGAGATCGTGCTGCAGGCCGAGCACCTGACCAAGCGCTACCCGGACCCCACCGGCGGGACGCGCACGCTGTTCGAGGACGAGACGGCGCTGCTCCGCAAGGGCGACCGCATCGGCCTGGTCGGGCCCAACGGAGCGGGGAAGAGCACGCTGCTCGCCATGCTGCTGGGCGATCTGCCGTCGGACGATCCGCGCGGCTACAGCCGCAGCGGCGTGCGGGTGCGCGTCGGCTACTACGATCAGGAGCTCCGCGGGGTCGACCCGGACTCCACCCTCACCGAGGAGCTGATCCGGCTCGTCGGCGACATCGAGGCCCACAACCTCCTCGGGCGCTTCCTGTTCCCCTACGACGCGCAGTACAAGAAGGTGCGCGATCTCTCGGGCGGCGAGCGGGCACGCCTCGCGCTGCTCAAGTTGACCCTCGCCGAGGCGAACCTGCTCGTCCTCGACGAGCCGACCAACCACCTCGACGTCGAGATGATCGAGGCGCTCGAAGCGGCGCTCGCGGCCTACGAGGGCACCCTCGTCATCGTGTCGCACGACCGCAGCTTCCTCCGCGCGACCACCGAGCGCATCTGGGAGGTGCGCGACGGGCGGCTCGAGGACCACGAGGGCGGGCTCGATCGCTACCTGCGCCGCCGAAACGCGCGGCGCGACGCCGAGGCGGCGCGAGTGCGGGCCGACGCGGCCGTCAAGGAGCGCGACCGCGATGCGGAAGCGCGCACGCAGCAACGCGACGGCCCGTCCACGTGGCAGCTCGAGCGCGAACGCGAAGCGCTCGAGACGCGCATCGCAGGGCTCGAGGACGACCTCGCGAGCGCCTCCTCGGCGCTGGCGTCGCCGGACGGCCTCGACGCCGGACGCATCCAGCCGACGAAGATGGAGGTCTGGGTGATGGACGCCGACGGCTCCAACCAGCGCCAGGTGACCGATCTGCCAGATCGGAAGA
>CBDUCW010000249.1:0-3906 GCA_965365745.1 uncultured Trueperaceae bacterium | reverse complement strand
CATGCAAGTCCGCGGAGGCTTCGCCAGCGACGATCATGATTGAACGAGGTGCGTTCATCTCGAGCGCTCTCTATCACGGACCGACGCCGAGGCAGTCCGCGAGGGCGGCCTGGAGGTCCTGCGTCCGGGCGAGGTCGCCGGGCCGGGCGATGGCGGTGATCACCGGCATCGGGTTGAACGCCGACACGCCAACCGTGATCAGGCCCTCGCGCATCAGCGGATCGAGGCCGTCGGGCAGGAGTTCGCCGACCGCCGGGCACGCCTCCCGCAGGTCGCCGAGGGCGTCGTCGACGTCCCCGCCGTCGATCATCCCGCCGAACTCCGCGAGCGCTCCGAGTTCGCGCATCGAGAGCCCGCCGAGGTCGTCGCCGATCGCGGTGCCGAGGCGCGCGAACGTTTCGGTCACGCCGTCCCAGTCGAGCGCGGCCAGGTCGGCGTGGAACGCCGACAGGTCGACGTCGTTCGCACGGTACGTCAGGGCGACGACCGTCGAGTCGGGTGCGAGGGAGGCCAGGGGTTGTTGGGCCGAGACCGATCCGACGGCCGCGAGGAGAGCCAGAAGGAGGGCAAGGGGGAGTACGACGGAGAGGAAGGGGCGGGCGCGCAGGTCACCGTTCATGGGCGTCCTTTCGACGGAGGGCGGGGGAGACGTGAGGGGTCGGACGACGGCGGCGCCGAGGCGCGAGCGATGCTCGGAGAGCGCTCGGAGTGCGCGCTTCGCGGGCCGCACCGGGGGCTCGGGCGGACGGGTTGCTGCCCCATGATGCCCGCTGCGAGGGCGGGTGTCTTCGCACCTTTGGTGGAGACGGCGGGTCGCAGCCGAATCGGGGTTCGCTAGCCCTCCTCCACCACGCGCCGGACGCCGGCGGGGGAGACGATCCACGCCACGCCGGGGATGAGGTCGGAGGCGAAGCGGAGCTGGTAGACGTCGGCGCCGAAGGTGCCGCGCACCGACCAGCGGGCGCCGCGCGGGAGCGCGACGTCGACGAGCGGCTCGAGCGTGTAGGCGCCGGTGCGGATCCGGCCGATCTCCATGCGGTGGTAGGCCTCCTGCGCGGCCCGCTCGACGTCGAGGGCGCGGGCGGACTCGAAGCGTGGGTCGGCCGACGGCAGGCACCCTGCGAGGAGGACGAGCGCCGCGACGGCGACGAGGAGCCGCATTGCGGAGCGGCGCAGCGGGGAGCGGGGGGCGAGGTTCGGTTCGAGCATGGGCCCATCGTAGGCGACGGCGCCGCCCACCGAGAGGGAGTCGTGCCTACGGCGGTCGCCCTTCGGGGGCTCGTGCGCTCGCCGGGCGAGGGGTTCGTCGTGCGGTGTCGGGGGCACCGGTGCGCGGGTCGACGCGTCGTTCAGTCGAGGATCGGGGCCATGGCGACGCGGACCACGTAGCGCTGCGCGCCGCCCGACTCGACCCCGAGGCGTTGGTACCGGAGCAGCAGGTCGAAGAGGTCGCGCTGGAGCCGTTTGGCGTCGACGAAGTCCAGCCACACCTGATCGCGCCACGCCGACAGCGCCGCCGGGCCTTCGTCGTCGAGCGTCGTCGCGTTCGCGTCCGGCCCCAGCGCGGTCTGCACCTGCAGGCGGTCGCGCGCGTCCTTGTAGATTCGCGTTCCCCACACCCCGAGGGCTTCGCGTCGTGCGCGGACGACGTTGCGACGCAGCTGCGACTCGTGGAACGCGTCGCGCTTGGCGAGGGCGGCCTCGAGCGATTCCGCCGGAGTCGACTCGAAGGGCACGAAGAACACGTCGGCCGGCGCTCGGTAGCGCTTGATCGCGCGGCCGGCTCGGGGGACGCGGTCGACGATCTCCAGCAGCCCCGCATCGACGAACCGCTGCACGCGCCGCAGCATCGTGTTCGGCTTGGCGCCCGTCCGCTGCGCGGCTTCGGAGACGCTGCAGGCGCGACCGAGGAAGGGCTCGAGCTGCCGCAGCGTTTCGGGATCGGTCAGCAGCTCGGCGGCCCGCTCGTCTCGAACCGTCATCGTGCGGCCGCTGCGGACCGGGGCTTCGGTGGCCGGGTCCCAGCGGTCGGTGTGTTCGGGGGCGCCGGGGCGCTTCCGGGGCGTCGTGGGCGCTTCCGCGGGATCGGGCCCCGGACCGCTGCTACGTGATTTATCGTCTGTCATTTCATGTAGGGTACCGCAATCCTAGGGGCGTAGACGCGAGGGCGTCGCGACGGAATTCGACGCCCGCGCGACGTACACTCGACGGGCGAACTCGACCCCTACGAACGACGCCGGAGCCCCGAGCGGACTTCGGCGCACGACCCCGGGACCGGAGAGGATTTCCATGACCACGAGCCACGACAGCTTTGGCACGCGCGCCACGTTCGAGACCGGCCAGGGCGAGGCCTACTACTACCGTCTGGCCAAGCTCCAAGAGGACGGCCTCGGCAACATCGACCGGATGCCGTACTCGATCAAGGTGCTGCTGGAGTCGCTGCTGCGCAACGAGGACGGCTTCATCGTCACAGAGCAGGACATCCGCGACCTCGCGGCCTACGATCCGACGAAGCCGGAACCGCAGGAGATCCCCTTCAAGCCGGCCCGCGTCGTGCTGCAGGACTTCACCGGCGTCCCCGCCGTGGTCGACCTCGCGGCGCTGCGCAGCGCCATGGACCGGATGGGCGGCGATCCCGAGACGATCAATCCGCAGGTTCCGGTGGACCTCGTGATCGACCACTCCGTGCAGGTCGACGAATACGACAGCCCGCTCGCGCTCGCCAGCAACTCCGCGATCGAGTTCGACCGCAACCGCGAGCGCTACGAGTTCCTGCGCTGGGGGCAGGCGGCCTTCGAGAACTTCGGCGTCGTCCCGCCGGCCTCGGGCATCGTCCACCAGGTCAACCTCGAGTACCTCGCCAAGGGCGTGCAGCACGCGCCGCACGGCGATCTCGACGTGGTCTACCCCGACAGCCTGGTCGGCACCGACAGCCACACAACGATGATCAACGGCCTCGGCGTCGTCGGCTGGGGCGTGGGCGGCATCGAGGCCGAAGCCGTCATGCTGGGCCAGCCGATCTACATGCTGACCCCCGAAGTGGTCGGCTTCAAGATCACCGGGCGGCTGCCGGAAGGCTCCACCGCGACCGACCTGGCCCTCGTCGTCACGCAGATGCTGCGTGAGAAGGGCGTCGTCGGCAAGTTCGTCGAGTTCTACGGTCCGGGCCTCGCCAGCATGACGCTCCCCGACCGCGCGACCATCGCCAACATGGCGCCCGAATACGGCGCGACGATGGGCTTCTTCCCGATCGACGACGAGACGCTGCGCTACCTGCGCCAGACGGGCCGCCTCGACGACGAGGTCGAGGCCGTCGAGCGCTACGCGAAGGCCAACGGGATGTTCCACAGCCACGACGCGCCGGATCCGGACTTCGTCGACGCGCTCGAGCTCGACCTCTCGACCGTCGAGCCGTCGCTGGCCGGCCCCAAGCGCCCGCAGGACCGCATCCTGCTAGGCGACATGAAGCAGACCTTCAACGAGGACCTGGTCAAGCCCTTCGACGAGCGCGGCTTCAACCTCTCGGACGAGGAGCTCGGCAAGACCGGCGCGCTCGACTTCAAGGGCGTGAAGCACGACCTTCGTCACGGCGACGTCGTCATCGCGGCGATCACGAGCTGCACGAACACCAGCAACCCGTCGGTGATGCTCGCGGCCGGACTCGTCGCCAAGAAGGCCGCCGAGAAGGGGCTCAGGGCGAAGCCGTGGGTCAAGACCAGCCTCGCCCCGGGCTCGAAGGTGGTCACCGAGTACCTCACCGAGACGGGCCTCATGCCCTACCTCGAGGAGACCGGGTTCTACCTCGTCGGCTACGGCTGCACCACGTGCATCGGCAACTCCGGTCCACTCCCCGAACCGGTCGTCGACGCGATCCAGGAGGGCGATCTCGTCGCCGCCAGCGTTCTC
>CBDUCW010000248.1:0-3922 GCA_965365745.1 uncultured Trueperaceae bacterium | reverse complement strand
GCGATGGGCTCGCTGAGCGACCGCGTCGGTCCGCGTCGCGTGCTCGTGGCCGGGACCGGGGCCGCGGCGTTCGCGATCGCCGCGATCGCCGGGTTCGCTCCGGCCTTCGTCGTGCTCGCGCCGCTGCTCGTGGCGCTGGGCGTGGCCGGCGTCGGCATCACGCCGGCGGGAACGCAGGCGGTCGCCCGCATGTTTCCGGCCCGCCAGCGCGGCCTGGCGATCAGCTTGCGACAGATGGGCGTGCCGCTCGGCGCAGCGCTCGCGGCCGCGCTCCTTCCGGCAATCGCGCTCGCCTCCGACTGGCGTGTCGCGCTTGCCGTCGTGGCGGCGCTCGCCGCCGGCGCGGCCGCACTCGCGTGGCCCCTCCTGCGCGGGGCGCCCGATCCGGTCGCCGAGCGCGAGCGTCGACGCGGGCGACCGCGCCGAGCGGTGTGGATCGCCGCGGCCGCCGGTTCGATGCTCCCGATCGGGCAATTCGTATTGATCACGTACCTGCTCCTGTGGCTGCAGGACGTGCACGGGATCGGTGTCGGCTTCGGGGCGGCCCTGTTGGCGGCCGGCAACCTGGTCGGGGCGGGAAGCCGCGTCGGCTTCAGTGCCGCGACCGACCACCTCCCCGGCGGTCGACGGGTGCTGCTCGTCCCGGTCGTCGCCGCCATCGCACTCGGGGCGCTCGTGCTCTCGATCCTCCCGAGCGACGCCTCGCGCCCGTTGATCGCCGCCGTCGTGCTCGCCTTCGCGTCCGTCGCGCTCGGATGGCAGGGGCTCTACTTCACGATGATCGCCGAGCTCGCGAGGCCCGGCGCCGAGGGGCGCGCCACCGGCCTGGCCGTCACCTTCACCGCGGTGGGGATCATGGTCGGCCCGGCGGCATTCGGCTGGATCACCGACGTGACCGGCGGCTACAGCTGGGCCTGGCGCGCCCTGGCCGTGGTGGCCCTCGGGGGCGCCGCTGTGCTGGCCAGCGTTCGCGAGACGCCGACCGAAGCGACCGCCGACGGTCCCTAGTCCGCGCGCGTCGCGAGCGGGGGTGGCTCGGGGACCCACGCTCACCTCGAGCGGGTCCTGCGCCACGCTGCTCGCGGCCTCGGATTCGGGAGCCCTCGGAGCGCCACCCGTTGCGCGACGCGGCCCGTGCGACGCGGCCCGTGCGACGCGGCCTGCGCGATCCGGTCCGCGCCGCGAGGAGCGCGCACGACACCGCGCCCATGCGCAGCGGCGCCCGACTCATCGGGCGCCGCTGGAGTCGCCATGCACGGCGGGTACTTCAGGAGCGCGAACGGCTACAGCAGGAGCGGAAGGAACTGGCTCTGGAAGAACATCACCACGACGCCGAACACCGTGTGCCCGACGAGGTAGCTGACGATCAGGTTGACGGTGTCGCGGTACTCGTTCACCGGGTGGTGATCGGTGACGATGAAGCTCGTCAGGAGCGAGAGGAAGATCCCCTGGCCGAAGCCGGCGATGAGCCCGAGGAGCGGGAAGAACAGGTTCACCTCGGCCGGACCGAGCCGGATCGTGTAGTCGGGAGGCGGGAACGGACCGGCGATGAACATCAGGACGAGGGCCCCGTAGAACACCGCGAACAGCACGCCGCCGCCGAAGAGCATCATGCTCCCGAGCAGTTGGGCGCGATCGCTGACGCGCCGCAGCACGAGGGCGCCGAGCGAGCCGAACGTGTCGTAGTAGGCCCCGCCCCATAGCAGCGGCAGGTACAGGAACAGGACCATCACGGCCGTGGCGATCAGGCCGGACGGAATCGAGCTGAACAGCAGCGCGGTCGTCATCGCGCCCCCCTCACCAGAGCTTCAGGCCCGGGATCAGGACCTGATTCCCGAGCTGATCGATCAGCGTCGGACCGTAGGCGACGAGCACGAGCACGATGGCGAGGACCATCCAGATCCGGATCGTGTCGAGCAGGCGCATCACGCCCTCGCTGCGCAGGCCCGAGGGCTCCACGAAGGGGATCTCGGGCACGTTGGCATCGGCGAGGCGAACGCGGCCGAAGATCGTTCCGAACACGACCGTGAAGTAGAGGATCACGGCGACCAGCAGGATCACGCCGCTGACGCCCGTGATCACCTGCGGCAGGATCGCTTCGGGGTAGGCGTTGCCCTCGATGCCGCTGATGTAGGCCCGGCGTGGCACGGCGTAGAGCCCTTGCCAGTGCATGCCGAGCGCGAACACCATCATGCCGACGAACCAGGTCCAGGCGGAGGCCAGGGCCATCTTGGGCGAGAACAGCGGCTTCTTGAGGAGGTGCGGCAGCAGCCAGAAGGTGATCCCGAAGAAGGTGAGCGTCACCGCGGTTCCCACCGTGAGGTGGAAGTGCCCCGGGATCCAGGCGGTGTCGTTGACCATGAGGTCGAGGTTGAAGCTGGCGTTGACGATTCCGCCGGCACCGCCGAAGACGAAGGCGATCATCGCCAGGACCTGCGCGGTGAAGGCCCCGTCCTTCCAGGGAAGGGCCGACACCCAGCCGAGCGCGCCCTTGCCGCCGCGGCGCTTGCCGCCGATCTCGAGCGACGCCGCCACGGTGAACGCGGTGATGAGGCTGGGGATGCCGACGAACATCGTCAGCAGCGAGTGGATCATCTTCCAGCCGGCCGGGATGCCCGGATCGGTGAACTGGTGGTGGAAGCCGACCGGCGTGCTGAACAGCAGGAACATCAGGAACGCGAGCCGGGTGAGCGAGTCGGAGGCGAGTTCGCCGCCGGCCTGCTTGGGCATCAGGCCGTACCAGCTGATGTAGGCGGGAAGGAGCCAGAAGTACACGATCGGATGCCCCGTGTACCAGAACAGCGTCTTCGCGAGCAGCGGGTCGACGCCGCTGGTGAGGCCCAGCGACCACGGCAGCAGGAACACGACGACCTCGACGACGATCCCCACCGACGCGAGGCACCACATCGCCATCGTGATGGCCGACATGTACGTGACGATCGGCGTGAGCTCGCCCGGATGCTCGCGCTTCCAGACGGCGCGCATGCGCAGCACCTCGAAGGCCACCATCAGCGACGCGACGACGACCAGCGCGAGCCCGAGGTAGAAGCCCCAGTGCCCCATCAGCGGCGGGTAGAAGGTGTAGAGGACGTTCGAGGTGTTGGCCAGGATCGCCACGGCGGCGATGGCGAGGCCGCCGACCATGATCCCGTAGGACGCCCAGGCCCAACCCATGTTGGGCGTGACGTCCATCTCCCGGGCCGGCAGGTACAGCAGCAGCCCGCTGATGAAGAAGGTCGTGAACACGAGCGCGTTGAGCACCCCGTGCAGCGTGAGGCCCTGGTAGTAGGACGCCAGGAACGGCAGGTACTGGTAGACGTCGACGTTCGCGTAGTTCAGCGCCTGCAGGGGGCCGATGAGCGCGCCGAGCAGGAGCGCCAGCAGCCCCGTGAGAATGTAGGCGAAGGTGACCCGCTTGAGCGGCGTCATCGCCACGGCGCTGACCGCGGGGGTGCGCACGTCGCTCGCGCTAGTGGATCGGATCGACATGGAGGCTCCTCGAGCTCGAAGCGGGGGTGCGGGGGTCGGCGGGGTCGGCGCTCGATCGCGCACGGTCGGGCACGGGGTTCGCGTCTCGCGGAGCGGCGGCACGTGGAGCGGCGGCACGCGCGGCGTACGTCACGAGCGGGCCCCGGCTCACGGCGCCCCCTCGGCGGTCGCGCGGAGGTTCCACACGTCCTGCGGGCTCAGCCCGCGGCCGCGCTGGGCGGCGACCTCGCCGGACGAGAATTCGACGCTGCCCTCGGGGCGGAGTTCGGCGTTGCCCCAGCTCGTGCTGATGTACTCGAGGACGCCTGCGATCTCGTCGTCGGAGAGCTGCGGCCAGGCGGGCATGATGCCGTTGTACGTGGCGCCGTCGACGTCGACGGGCCCCTGCAGGCCGTAGAGGAGCACGTCGGTGAGGTACTCGCGGCCTTGGGTC
>CBDUCW010000247.1:0-3930 GCA_965365745.1 uncultured Trueperaceae bacterium | reverse complement strand
GGTCTGGACCATTGGCTATCAGGACGTTATCGCTATAGGCCGGTTGTTTCTCGATGGCCGATTGTACACCCAGCGCGTGATTGCATTGGCAGGCCCCCAGGTAGAGCGCCCGGGCGTAGAGGAAGTGCGCCTGGGGGTCGTCGGGGAAGGCCTCGATCAGCGACGGTCCCTCGAGCCGTGCGGCCGAGGCGTAGTAGCCCCGATCGAGCAGGTCGAGAATCGGCTCGTAGGCGTCCTGCGCCACCGCAGCACCGCTCGCCAGCAGCAGGGCCAGCAGCGTGGAGGTGGCGAGTCGGACCATGCGCGCCATGCTACCGCGGTGCCCGCTCGGCGGCAGCGGACGTGCGGACCGGATCGAGCCCGAGCGTCGCGGCGAGCCACGCGAAGCCGGCCTCGGCCGAGGCGCGGAGCGCGCGGCGCCGCGCAGCGTCCATCGGCGCGGCCTCGGCGGCCCGCGCGGCGAGAGCGGCCGCGTCGACCGGCTCGGCGAAGATCGCGCCGCCCGACGCCTCGAGGAAGCCCTGCACCTTCGGGTCGTAGACCAGACCGGCGTGGCCGCGACCGAGCGCGGCCGCGAAGACCAGCGGGTGCAGCCGCACCGACACCACGTAGCGGCTGCCGCGCACGGCCGCGAGCACGTCGTCGACCGTCCGCGCGTCGGTACGCGCGACCGCGCCGGAGGGCAGCGCCGCCATCAGCGCCTCGACGGCGGGTGTGTCCTCGGCGCCGTGCATGGCCAGCGCCCGCAGCGGCACGCCCCGGGCGTGGAGTCGCTGCGCCGCGTCGCGCACGGCCTCGTTCAGGGTCGGCGTCCCGTGCCGCGGGACCAGCAGCACCGGGGATGCGGCGTTCGGGGGGGCGAAGTCCCCGGTCCGATCCGATGTGGGCCCCGAGGTGCGGGTCGAGGTCCGATCGCCGGTCGCGGTCGCGGGGTCTGCGGCAGCGTCGGGCTCCGGCGCGAGCGCGACCGCCGCATCGGCGAAGCGCACGGCCTCGATCCCCAGATCCTCGAGCAGCGCGACCGACGCCGTGTCCCGCACCGCCACCGGAATGCCGCGCAGCGTGCGTCGGACGCGGAAACGACCGGCGTCGTCGAGCGGGCCGATCGACTGCCCGAACACCGCCACGCGCCGCCCCAGCGCTTGCGCCAGGCGGATCGTTCCGAGGTAGTACGTGAGGCTCCGGGTGGAGGTTCGGTTCTGCAACAGGCCGCCGCCGCCCGAGATCAGGGCGTCGGCCCGCACCAGCGCCGGCACCAAGCCCCAGATCCGATGCGTGGCCGCCACGCCGTGCCGCCGGCGCGTGTCGGCGGGGTCGCCCGAGAGCACCACCGGTTCCGCTCCGCGGCTGCGGAGCGCCGCGACGAGGGCGCGCAGCAGCGCCTCGTCGCCGAGGTTGCCGAAGCCGTAGTAGCCGCTGAGGACGACGCGCACGCGGGCCGGGTCAGCCGGAGCGCGGCGTCAGCCAGCGGCGCACGACCGTCACGGTCAGGCGCGCCATGGGGAGCAGCACGATTCCGAGCGCGGCGCCGAGGCCGAAGGCGATCACGGTGCGCTGCAGCGAGACGAGAAGCGGCGTGTGGTAGTGGCTGAAGCTGTTGAGGATCGAGGCCTGCGCCACCACGCCGCCGGCGAGGAAGAGCGTGACGCTCCAGCGCGGCCAGCGCCACACCGCGGCCGCGAGACCGAGCAGCGCGAGCGGGTGGCCGAGCAGCTCCTTGAAGCGCGGCCGCACGAACCACTCCGACAGCAGCGAGCGGATCGCGAGCTCGAGGTCGGAGGCTCCGATGATCGGCAGGTTGCCGCGGCGGATCACCACCAGCCCCAGGGCGGCGACGGCGACGCCGGCCACGGCGACGTCGCCGAGCCGCAGCTCGCGGCCCCACAGCTCGCGGATCCACGCGGCCGGGCGTCGCTCGCGCAGCAGGTCGGCCGCGACGAAGAGGGCCGGCGGCACCACGAGGGTCGCGCCGACGCCCGCGAAGGGCTCGAGGGCGAGCAGGGCCGCCCGGTCGCTCCCGACGCCCGCGAGCAGGAGCGCGCCGAGCAGGCTGACGCCGGTCGCGGCGGGCAACGCCCACGGGCGACGCGGAAACCACAGGAAGCCGAGCACGGGGAAGACGAGCGCCGCGACGAGGGCGAGGGCGTCCCAGTCGAAGCCACCCGCGAAGACGCCCAGACCGGCCACGCCGAGGGCCGCGAGCGCGCCCCACGCGCCGGGGAAGCGCAGGGCGAGCAGCACCAGGGCAGCCAGGACGCCGAGCGCGGCCGCAGCGCGGAGCCAGCGCGAGGGTGCGAAGTCGAACTCCTGCTCGCCGGTGGGGAGGGGCGCGATCGTGAACCCGTCGACCTCGAGCGCAGCGGTCAGGTCGGCGACGAGGCGCGTGGTGTTCTCGACCATCGGCCCACGGTCCGTGCGCGTGTAGGGGCGCAGGTAGAGCAGGCGCACGTTGCGTTCGTTCGCGGCGAGCAGGTACTTCTCGACGAGGTCGTCGGGGTCGAGCCGGAGATCGATGTAGTCCTGGTTGAACGACAGCAGCCGAACCGTGGGGACGGCGCCGCGAAGCCGGGCGAGGCCGTTCTGCTCGGTCCCCTCGATGATGGCGGTCAGGTACGGCTGCGAGGCGTCGATCGTCTGTTCGAGCGCCGACGGCCAGCCGGCGATGTCGAGCCCGGCGTGCACGAGGTAGCGGGCCTGCGGCGGGAAGTCCTCGCCGGCGCGCACCATCGAGGGGTGGTTGCGCGGCCGCCAGGCCACGTCGAAGCCGGCGTCGACGAAGCGCTCGATGCGTTCGGCGTCGGGTCCCATCGGACGCTGCAGCGCCACCTGGCCGCGCCCCGGCACGACCCGCCAGGTCCGCCCCGCGAACTCGATGTCCGGCGGGGCGGGCTCGGTCTTCGCCAGCAAACCTTCCAGGGCGCCGTCCTGGAGCGCGGTGACGAGCGTGCTGTCGGGCGGGATCGGGGGCGGCTCCGCGCCGCGAGCCAGGGCCGCCGCGATGGCGTGGGGCCCGTCGAGCACGGCGATGCGCCCCCGCGCGGCCGCGGTTTCGATCGTGTCCTCGTAGAGGGCGACGCCGGGGAGTCCGGCGTCCCGGTAGCGGAGCGCGAGCTCGAACGGATCGAGCCCGAGCGCGTCGGCCTGCAGGCCGATCGCCTGGGCGTCCATCACGACGGCCACGCGCCGGCTCTCGCCCTCGACACCCACCCGCTGCGCTGCGAGGAGGGCCGCCGGGATCGCCGCGAGGGCGACGACGATCCACGCGATGCGGGCCAGAGGCGTCACGAGGTCCGGATCGGGCGCGACGGCGGCTCGGGCGACGTGCTCGAGCGCTCGGCGGCGTCGACCTCCGGGCCGGTCTGGGCCGACTCGCCGAGCAGGAAGCTGCGCACGTAGCGCGTCAGCACGTCGAGCGCGATGCGGTTCTTGCCGCCGACGGGCAGGATCAGGTCGGCGTGCTGCTTGGTCGGTTCGACGAACAGGTCGTGCATCGGCTTCACCGTGCGGCGGTACTGCGCGATCACGCTCTCGGCGCTGCGGCCGCGCTCCTTGACGTCCCGCTCGAGCCGGCGGATGAAGCGCTCGTCGGGCGGCGCGTCGACGAAGACCTTGAGCCGTATCCGACGGCGCAATTCGGCGCTGTGGAGCACGAGGATCCCTTCGACCAGCACGACCGGGCTCGGAGCGATGCGCACGGTGGCGTCGGATCGGTCGTGCCGACCGAAGTCGTACACCGGCCGCTCGACGGCCCGCCCCGCGATCAGACGGTCGACGTGCTCGAGCAGCAGGTCGGTGTCGAAGGCCGAGGGCTCGTCGTAGTTCGTGCGTTCGCGCGCCTCGAAGGGCACGTCGGGTTGGGCACGGTAGTAGGCGTCCTGCGGCAGCACGGCGATCCCGCCCGGAGCGGCGTCGGCCCGAGCCGATGCGACC
>CBDUCW010000246.1:0-3942 GCA_965365745.1 uncultured Trueperaceae bacterium | reverse complement strand
CGCGGATGCGCGCCGTCGTGGTGCTCGCCGCCGCCCTCGCCGCGGCGCTGGTGCTCGCGTTCGCACAGGACGCCCCGCCCGATGCCGCATCGGACGGCGCACCGGACGCAGCCGCCGCCGAACCCGCCGAGAACCGCATCATCCGCATCGAGGGCACCGGCATCACCACCCAGGGGAATCCCCGCTTCGGCCCCATCACCTACGCGCACCCCACCGATCCCGAGGGCGTCGTGGCCACCGTCTCGAACCTGACGATCTACGCGCAGCAGGCCGTGTTGCGGGTGCCCGGCAACGAAGGCGCCGCGTCCGACGACCGGCGCACGCTGGGCGAGGCCCGCGGCGATCGTGCCGCCACCTTCGACGGCGGCGTGCGCGCCCTGCGGGGGCGGCTCGAGGCGCTCGGACCGACGCTGCGCTACGACGAGTCCACCGGCCTCGGCACCCTCTCCGGCGGGGCGGACGTCACCATCGCGCCCGCCGACGAGGACGACGACGCCACCGTGATCACCGCCGAAGGCATCGAATTCGACGTCGACACCGACCGCTCGCGCTCCTTCGGCGACGTGGTGCTCGTGAACGGCAACCAGCGCGCCGAAGCCGACGCGATGCACTTCGCCGAAGACCAGGACCTCGGCTGCCTCACCAACGACCCCGGCGGCGACGGGCTCCCGAGCATCGTGCGCACCGACGAGGACGGCAGCGAGCTCGTCATCACCGCGGAGCGCATCTGCGTGCTCACCGGCGACGAGACGCTGCACGCGACGGGCTCGGTCACGGTGGTCGACGGCGACATCACCTCGACCGGCGACGAGGTGTTCTACGACGACACGTTGCAGGTCGCCGAGGTGTACGGCGCACCGGCCGTCTCGGTGCAGGGCGGCAGCCGGCTCGAGGCGGCGCGGATCCGGCAGAACATCGAGTTCGACTTCGTCGAGCAGCTGCCGCGCGACGCGCCGACGCCCTTCGACCCGGCCGCCTTCGAGTTCGCGGACCCCGACGACAGAAGCGACGACGGAGGCGACGGGGGCGACGAGGGCGATGGCGGCGAGGGCGAGGGCGACGAGGGCGAGGGCGAGGGCGGGCGCGGGGGCGAGGCCGTGGGCGCGATCGCGTCCTCGGCCCACGCACCTCGTTCCGATGCCGCGCCGGGTCTCGGCACGAGCCCGTACACTGACGTGTGAGGTCCCCGTCGTGAATCGCCGCCCCCCGTCCCTTCGGCCGGCCCGGTCGCAGCGCGCGCTGCTGCTCGCAGGCGCCGCGGCCGCGGTGCTCGTCGCGGCGGTCGTCGCCGGGGTCTTCGCCGCGGCGCGGGCGCAGGACGACGCCGCGGCCGACGCCGTCCTGGGCCGCATCGTCGTCGAACGCGACGACGGCGACATCGAGATCATCAACCGCGGCGACTTCGCCGCGGGGGCGCGGGCGCTCCCCTTCATCGGCGGCTGCATCGAGGGGTTCGACCTGCTGAGCTACTACGGCCCCGACCGCCGCGTCGAGACGATCCTCGACGACGAGACGCGGGTCGTGGCATCGGCGGTCATCGTCACCAGCCCGAGCGACGAGGCCGAGGACGCCGACGACGACCTCGTCTGGTACGACGCCGCCGTGATCTTCGCCGAGGGGCGCCCCTGCCCCACCGAGATCGTGCCCGTCGCCGCGCCGCGCGTGACGCTCACGCAGGGGCGCACGACCGTCGACGCGGCCGAAATGCGCTTGCCCGCGGGCACCGACGTCGCCGAGCTCGACGGACCGGTGGACTGGTTCCGCGAACCGCAGGACCCGTCCGACGACGCCGTGCAGGCGACCGCCGACGGCGCGACGTACGATCGCGCCACCGAGCGGGCGACGCTGACCGGAAGCGTGACCGTCACGTCGGGCGACCGCGTGTCGGTGGCCGACGAACTCGAGCTCGACGAGGCCGCCGGCACCGCCGTCCTGCGCGGCAGCCCCGCCCGATCGACCGAGGGCGACGACATCGTCGAGGGCGACACGCTCATCTACTACCTCGACAGCAACGCGGTCGAGGTCGTGGGCAGCGTGCGCGGGACGCTCAGCATTCCCGACTGACCGGCGCGCGGCGGCGCCCCACCGACGATGACGCAGGGGCGACGCTGGGTTCCACCCTCGGCTCCACGCTCGGCTCCGCCCCCTCGACCGTGCGTTCGCGGTTGGATCCGCGGCCGGCCCCGCGGCTCGGTCCGCGGCGGCAGTCCTGCGTGCTAGCTGCGGAGCTCCTCGATCAGTCGCGCGCGAAACCCGTCGACCGACTTGTAGCGCGCCAACTCGGGCGACATCGCCTCGAGCGCTTCGGCGAGCCGGCGCCGACGCTCCCGGCCGCGCTCGGTGGCCGGATCGCCCAGCACCGCGGCGAGCGGCGTCTGGTGGACGCGGATCGTGAACACCGACCGGTGGAGATCGGGGAGCGGCAGCGTGGTCTGGCGCTCGCTGCGGAACCAGAGCTGCGGCACGAGCGGCCCCTCGTCGACCTCGGTCCGCATCACGGTGGGGTGGCGATCGAGGCGCGCGTCGGTCGGCAGGGCCCACACGTGCCGCACGAAGGGCCCCTTGTGGACCATCGCCCGAACCAGGTTCGGCCCCGCGTCGCGCAGCCGGCCCCCGTGCGGGACGGGACCGTGCAGCGCACGCAGGTCGCTGCCCCCGTGGGCGCCGGGATCCCAGTGGCTCGGCAGGCTCACGGCGAGCCACTCCGCGCCGAAGCCGGCGTCGTCGTCGCGCATCACGACCAGGTCCTCCTGCACCGCGAGGGCGAGCGCTTCGCCGAGCCGCAGGTGCGCAGGCGCGGCCTCGATCGCGCGTCGAGCGCGTACCCGTAGGTCCGCGAGGCGGCGCGGCTCGCGCCCCGCGTCGCTCCCGGCACCCCTGCGAGGGCCGCGCTCCTCGCTCGGCGCCGCTCCGTCCGACCCGTCTCCACGTGCGGCTGCATTCACGGCGTCATGGGCCGGGTCGGCGGCTCCGAAGACCGCACGGTCGGCCACCGCGCCGTCCGTCGCCACCGCCAGCCCCAACCACGGGAACGCGACCCCCGTCGCCTCGAGCCGCACCAGCGCGGGCCACTCGGTCGCGATCCGCTCGGCCAGCCGCCGCCACGTGGCCGCCAGGCCGTCCGCATCCGCCCACGGCGCCGACGCGCGGTAGCGCGCCCGCGACGCCTCGAGCCCCGCGAGCTTGGCCTCCAGGAAGTCGGGCGCGCGCTCGTCCCACACGATGTGCGGGCCGCTGAGCGGCGCCACGTCGACGCCGATCCGCTTGGCCGGGTCGACCGGGAACGGCGGCTCGGGCGCAGGCGGCCGCATCGGGTCACCGCCCTCGGGGCGGGTCACCGGCGTCAGGCCTTGGGCAGGTGAACGATCAGCAGGCCGTTCTGCAGGTGCGCCGTCGCTCCGTCGCGGCGCACGTCCTCGGGGAGGTCGATGCTGCGCTGGAACGGCCCGGCGGGCCGCTCGCTCAGCACGATCGCCGGCGGGTCGTCGTCGCCCATCGGCTCGCGGAGCCCGGCGACCGTCAGCTCGGTCCCGTGCACCGCGATCTCGAGGTTCTCCTGCGTGACGCCCGGAACCTCCACGACCACCTGGAAGGCATCGCCGAGGTCGAAGGCGTCGATGCGCGGGAGCAGCGCGTTCGTGCCGGTGTCCGCGCTGGTCGTTTCGATCAGGTCGTCGAGTCGGTCGCGGACCGCGAGGAGCTCACGAATGTCCCCGGCGGTGCCGTACTTCTCCAAATCCATGGCGGGATTCTAGCACCGGCGTCGCGGCGCCCACCGTGCCGTGGCTTGCGCGAAATCGCCGCACGCGGCTGGCGCCGGCGGCGCCGTCCGGCGCGCCCTGCGGTACCGTCGCGGCGTGTCCGATCCCGCGCCCCTCCCCTGCCCCGTTCCGCTGCTCGGCGGCCCCACCGCATCGGGCAAGAGCGCGGCCGCGCTCGAAC
>CBDUCW010000245.1:0-3947 GCA_965365745.1 uncultured Trueperaceae bacterium | reverse complement strand
GCGACCACCGAGATCTACACTCTTTCCCTACACGACGCTCTTCCGATCTCGGTGACGTCCAGGACTCCGCTGCAGTCGTTGTCCACCCCATCGCAGATCTCGAAGTTGACCGAGAAGCGGTTGCTGTCCGCGTCGTCGAGTCCGTGAATCCGGTCACGTAGGCGCTGCCGCTGGCGTCCACCCCCACCGTCGACGACGGTGTCGAGCCGCCGCGTCTGGTCGGCTCGACCGCGTGGATCCTCCCCAGCGGCGCGTCGATCGGAACGATCCGCATCGCGCTCGACATGGGCGACATGCTGGCGGCGCGGGCGGCGTTGCTGCGGAGCTTCGTCATCGCCGGCTCGATCGTCGTGGTGACCTTCCTGTTGATCC
Organism: uncultured Trueperaceae bacterium; assembly: GCA_965365745.1. Lineage (GTDB taxonomy): Bacteria > Deinococcota > Deinococci > Deinococcales > Trueperaceae > CBDUCW01. The sequence continues at coordinate 3,575 of CBDUCW010000245.1, read as the reverse complement.
AGGTGGGTCTGGTGCAGCGCGTGCTCGGCCCCTTGCGGCGGCTCGACGCGGCGGCACGCGGCATCGATCCGGCCGATCCCGAGCCGATCCCGTATCGCGGCCCCGCGGACGAGGTCGGGCAGCTGGCGGCGGCCCTCAACCAGGCGCTGGCGGGGATCCGCGAGTTCCAGCAGCGCGAGCGCGACATGCTCACCGAGGTCTCGCACGAGCTCGGAGGGCCCATGTCGGTGGTGGTCGGACAGCTCGAGCTGCTGCGCGACGAGCTCGAGGACGATCCGCGCCAGGAGCTCGCCTCGGACGCCCACAAAGCCGCGACCGAGCTGCTCCTCACGGCGCGCGATCTGATCACGCTCGGGCGCGGCGAGCTCGAGATCCACCTGATGCGCGAACGCACCGATCTCGCCGACGTGGCTCGCCACGTGCAGGACGACTACCCCGAGATCCGCTGCGACGTCGAATCGGTCATCGTCGACGGCGATCTCCGCCGGCTCCGCCAGGCGCTCCGGAACCTGCTGCGCAACGCCACCGAGATGGGCGACGCCGACGGCGTGGTGGTGACGGTGCGGGGCGAAGGCCCCGACGCGGTGGTCGCGGTCCGTGACGCCGGGCCGACCTTCGACGCCGACGAACTCGCCCACGTCTACGATCGGCACTTCCGCCTCGGTCGGGGCGCGGTGTCGGGGATCGGCCTGGCCGTCGTGAAGGCGATCGTCGAACAGCACGGCGGTACGGTCGAGGCCGAGGCGGCACCCGAGGGTGGCACCCGGTACACGATGCGCCTTCCGCGGGCCGGCGTCGGCTGAGGCGCGCGGCCGTCTCGCCTCCCAGCGACCCGCCGGGCGGGCGACCCGTGTGCTACCCTCGAATTGCACTGTATGCGCTCTAGTATCCAACCCGAGATCGACCGTCGCTCACGCGTGCGCTCGCTTCCGGTCTGCACCGACCGGTGCCCGTTTCCGCCGCGCCTTCCGAGGAGTTCCGCATGACCGTCTCCACCGATCCCCGCAGCTTCGCCAACCGCATCGACGGACGCGACGTTCCCAGCGCGGCTACGTTCCGCTCTCGCAACGCCTCCGACCCGTCCGACGTCGTGGGCGTGTTCCCCGAGGCCACGCGCGATCAGGTTCGCGACGCCTGCGTCGCCGCCCGGTCGGCGTTCGAGCGCTGGTCGGCGCTCCCTGCGCCGATCCGCGGAGAGATCGTCGGTCAGATCGGCGACGCGGTCGAGCGCGAGAAGGAAGCCCTCTCGCGCCTCGTGACGCGGGAGATGGGCAAGACGCTCAAGGAGGCCCGCGGCAGCGTGCAGGAAGCGATCGACACGTGCCGCTTCTTCCAGAGCGAGGGGCGCCGCCTCTACGGCCAGACCGTTCCGAGCGAGATGCCCAACAAGGAGCTGATGACCTACCGGCGACCGCGCGGCGTGGTGGGCATCGTCACCGCCGGGAACTTTCCCATCGCCGTGCCCTCCTGGAAGATCATCCCCGCGCTGATCACCGGAAACACGATCGTGTGGAAGCCGTCCGAGGACGCGCCGGCCGTGGGCTACGCCTTCGCGCGGCTGATGGAGGAGGCGGGGGTCCCCGCCGGCGTCGTCAACGTCGTGTTCGGCGGCGGGGCCGACGCCGCGGGCGCGTTCCTGGTCGACATGATGGACGAGGGGCGCATCGACAAGTTCGCCTTCACCGGCTCGACCAAGGTCGGACGGCACGTCGGCGAAGTGGCCGGGCGCAACCTGGTGAACCCGACGCTCGAGCTCGGCGGCAAGAACCCGCTCGTGGTCATGCGCGACGCCGACCTGGACAACGCCGTCCAGGGGGCGATCTTCAGCGCCTTCGGCACGGGCGGCCAGCGCTGCACGTCGGCCGGGAACCTCATCGTCGACGCGCCGATCTACGACGCGTTCAAGGAGCGCTTCCTGGCGGCGGCGCGGGAGATCGTCATCGGCGATCCCACGCGCTTCGAGGACGCGCTCTACGGCCCCTTCATCAACGAGCGCTTCTTCCGGAACTGGCTCGAGCACTACGACACGGGGGCGGCCGACGGGGCGACCAAGCTCTACGGCGAAGGCCGGATCACGTCCGATACCGCGCCGTCCGGATTCCGCGGCGATCCCGAGGTGTCGTACTTCGGCTGGCCCACGATCTGGGAAGGCGTCGAGCCGGGGATGCGGATCTTCCAGGAGGAGATCTTCGGGCCGACGATCAACCTCGTGAAGGTCGACGGCATCGACGACGCCATCCAGACCGCGAATGCGGTCGACTACGGACTCTCGAGCTCGATCTACACGATGCACCGCGACTGGGCGTACCAGTTCAAGAGCCGGATCGAAGCCGGGATGACCTCGATCAACAACACCACGAACGGAGCCGAGGCCCACATGCCCTTCGGCGGCGTGAAGGGGTCGGGGAACGGGACCCGCGAGTCGGGCATCTGGGTCATCGAGGCCTACACCTACTGGCACGCGGTCAACGACGACGTGTCCGGGCACCTTCAGCTCGCCCAGATGGACACGGCCTACGTCGAAGCGGGCGACGAGGTGCATGTCGAGGATCTGTTCTGAGCGACGGAGCCACGCCGGCGGGGCGCCCCGTACGGTCGCGCCCCGCCGTTCCATCGTGGGCCGGCTGACCCTCGGGCTGTTCGCCCTCCTCGCGGTCGCGACGGCCGCCCCGGTCGCGGTCGCCCAGGCGCCCGATGGGCCCGACCGGGCCTGCGAGGCGGAGCTCGCGGCCGAACATCGGCGGGTGAGCGGCACGCCGACGGGTCTGGCCGCCGCGCGGCTCCTGCGCACGGCGGTCGAAGCGGTCGAGCCGGCGCTCCCGCCCGTGCGCGGGGCCACCGTGCCGCACCCGGCCCGTGGGCACGCCGACGCCGCGTGGCTCGCGGAACGGCGGCTGCTTCCGGCGGATTGGTCGCCGAGCGCGGTCGAACCCGAAGCGTGGAAGGCCGTTCTCGACGACTGGCGCGCCCGCTATCGCCTCGAGCCCATGGCCACCGAGGGCGCGACGGCCCCGCGCGCCTTGACGCTCGACCTGACTCGCGTGCTCCACGACCTCCGTGACGCGGTGCGCCCCCTGGCGCTCATCGCCTTCGAGGGCGAGGAGGTCGTGTTCAACGGCATGATCTGGAACTTCACGCCCCACCCCCGCTTCCTGCTCGCGCGGCCGCCGGCGCTGTACGACGGCGACGCCCCGGGCGCAGCGGACCGCGAGGCGCGGTTCGCGCGGGCGCTCGCGCTCCTGTCGAGCTGCGCGCGCCACGTCAGCGACTTCGTGACGCTTCCGTCCGACCTCGCCCTCGACCTCTTCCTCTCGGCGCCCGAGAGCACCATGCTCCTGATCGCGAGCGAGCCGAACCGAGACGACCGCTGGCCGGCGCGCGTGACGCGCGATGAGGCGGCGCCCGTATTCCGCTACGCCTCGCCCTTGGTCGAAGGGGTCGACGTGGTGGCGGTCGAATTCGTCGGACCGTCGATGACGCTCGGAGGCGTGCTCGCCTTCCTCGGGCGCATGGGCGGCAACGTGGGCGTCGGCGAGCTGCTCTACTTCCTGCAGTTCCCGTGACGCCGACCGGCG
>CBDUCW010000244.1:0-3962 GCA_965365745.1 uncultured Trueperaceae bacterium | reverse complement strand
CGAGAGCGCACAGCGCCAGCGCCAGCAAGCCTCCGGCCAGGCCGTGTGAGAACAGCAACGTGGAGAAGGCGAGCAACGGCGTGCCGAGCCAGACCGCGCTCCGGCGCCTGAACACGGGCTACTACGCGATCACCGCCGTGCAGACGATGGCGATCATGCTTCCGCTCGCCGTCATCATCCTGCACATGACGGAGCGCGGGATCGCGCTCGGTCTGATCGGGCTCGTGATCGCGCTCCGCAGCATCCTCGTGATCCTGCTCGAGATTCCGAGCGGCGCGCTCGCCGACTCGATCGGCCGCAAGCCCGTGGCGCTGATCAGCCAGGGCCTCACCTTCGTGAGCATCCTGGCGCTCCTGTTCCTCGGCGCCCCCGGCGGGGCGTTGGCGACCAGCGCGCTGCTGGTTCTCTACGTCGTGTCGCAGGGTGTGGGCGCGGCGATGCACAGCGGCGCGCTCGACGCTTGGTACGTCGACGCGCTCCGGCGCACCGCACCCGACGCCTCGCTGAGCGCCAACCTGGCGCGGGTCGAAGTGGTGATCGGCTTCGCGAGCCTCGCGGGCGTGGCGGGTGGCGCGGCCTTGCCGAGCCTTCTGGCCGGCCTCGAGTTGGCCTACCCGCTCGCCGGCTACGGCGCGGCGCTCGCCGCGGGGCTCCTGCTCCGCGCGATCACGTTCGCGCTGACCGCTTGGGTGGTCCGGGAGCCCGCCACGCCGGCTCGCCAGCGCCCCGCCATGACGACGGTCCTGCGCGACGCCACCGAGCTGGTGCGCCGGCCCGATCTGGCGCTGCTGTGCGTCGCCTCGTTCACCACCGGCGCCGGCCTCATCACGCTCGAGACGCTGTGGCAGCCCGCTGCTCAAGCGTCGCTCGGCTTCACGCCCGCGACCAGCGGCGTCGTGGCCGGACTCGGAGCCGCCTATGGCGCCGCTCTGGCGATCGGGCCGGTCATCATGCTCGCGCTCGTCGAGCGCTTTCCCAGGAAGCTTCCGCTGCTGGCGGCCGTCTCGAAGATCGGCATCGGCGCAGGGCTCGTGTGGCTCGGCGCCTCGAGCGGCGCGTGGGACCTGGGCGCGGCGCTGGCGCTCGGCTACCTTGCTATCGCAGGGCACGGAGCGCCCTTCGAGACGCTGTTCAACGAACGCATCCCCGACGAACGCCGCAGCGTGATGCTCAGCGTCGCGAATCTCGTCAACTTCGCCGGCATCGCCGCCGGGAGCCTCGTGATCGGCGTGTCGGCCGAGGTCTTCGGCATCGGGCAGACGCTCGTGGCGACCGGCGGCCTGATCGCGGTGACCGCGCTGGCCTACGTGCCGTTGATGGGCCGCGTGCCGAACCCCCTGCCGCACTCGGACCGTCGCTCCCACGACGAAGGGGCCGTCGGGGCGGCACAGGGCCCCGGCGACGCGGGTACCCACGAGGTCGCCGTCGACTGAGCCCGTCGACTGAGCCCGTGGACCGAGGCTGAGGACGGAAACTCCGGCAGCGGACCTCGGTCCATGGAGGCGCGGGCAGCACGAGAGCCGTCGACCAGGGCGCGGTTCGTAGCGGTTCCTGACGGTGGGAGCCACGAAGACGAGGGCCACGAAAGCGGGGGCCACGAAAGCGGGCCGAGGACGCGCCGTCGCCGTAGCTCCGTTGGACGCGACCCGCGAACGCACGGCGTCCCGCACCGGCGGTGGTACCATCCTGCACCGTGACCGACGCACCCGACACGCCGCGCGCCGCCCCGACCCGAACCGGGCGCGGGCCGAGCGAGGTCCGCCCGATCGACCTCGAACTCGGCGTCAACCGCTACGCCGAGGGCTCGGCACGGGTGACCTGGGGCCACACCGAGGTCCTCGCCACCGTCACCGTGGCCGCTGGCCTGCCCCGCCACCTGCGGGGCTCCGGCGCGAGCGACGGGTGGCTGACGGCCGAGTATGCGCTCCTTCCCCGCGCGACCCACGAACGCACCGTCCGCGAGCGCCGCTACGCGTCGGGCCGCACGCAGGAGATCCAGCGGCTCATCGGGCGCGCCCTGCGGGCCACGGTCGCGCTCGAGCACTTCCGCAACCACACGCTCACCGTCGACGTCGACGTGCTGCAGGCCGACGGCGGCACGCGCTGCGCCGGCATCCTCGCCGGCTGGGCCGCGCTCCACGACCTCGCCGACCGCCGCATTCGCGACGGGTCGCTCGACGAATGGCCCCTTCGCGACGACATCGCCGCCGTGTCGGTGGGCCTGATCGGGGACGAGGCCCGCGTCGACCTCGACTACGAGGAGGACGCCGCCGCGAGCGCCGACCTCAACGTCGTGGCGACCTCCGACGGCCGCCTGATCGAGGTGCAGGGAGGAGCCGAAGGGCACCCGCTCGAGGCCGAGCGCTACGTGCAGCTCGTCGCCAAGGGGATCTCCGCCGTGCAGCGGGTGCTGACCGACGCCAAGGCCGCCGTCGGATGACGCCGACGGCCGATCCCGCGTCGCGTCGCGCCCTCCTCGTCGTCGCCACCGGGAACCCCGCCAAGGTCGTCGAATTTCGCGAGGCCCTGCGCGATCTCGACGTCGCGCTCGCCGCCGCCGCCGATCTCGGCGTGACCGAGTTCCCGCCCGAAGCGGGCAGCACCTACGAAGCCAACGCCCGGGGCAAGGCCGTGCACGCCGCGCGCGCGACGGGCCGCCCCGCCCTCGCCGACGACTCCGGGCTCGAAGTCGACGCCCTCGACGGCGCGCCCGGCGTCCGCTCGGCGCGATTTGGCGGCGACCTCACGACACCCGAGCGCAACGCCCACCTGCTCGCCGCCCTCGAGGGCGTGCCGGCCGCCGAGCGCGGCGCGCGCTTCGTGAGCGCCATCGTTCTCGCGACCCCCGACGGGGAGACCGCCACGTTCCACGGCGCGGTCGAGGGAACGATCCTCGACGCGCCACGCGGCGAGCAGGGCTTCGGCTACGACCCGCTGTTCTTCTGCCCGGAGCTCGGCACGACCTTCGCCGAAGCGAGCACGGCACGCAAGCGGACCGTGTCGCATCGCGGCCGCGCCCTGGAGGCCTTCGGAGCGTGGGCCCGGAGCGACGAGGGCCGCGCCCTCCTCCGCGACGGGTCGTGACCGAGGCCACCCGGCACGTCCTGGTTCTCGGCGATCAACTGACGCGGCAGGTCGGGCCCCTGGCCGACGCCGACCCCGCCGCCACCCGGGTCCTGATGGTCGAGTCGCGCGCCCTCGCCGAGCGCATGCCGCACCACAAGCAGAAGCTCGCGCTCGTGTTCGCCGCCATGCGGCACTTCGCGCGACAGCTCGAGGCGGACGGTTTCGCCGTGGACTACGTCGAGCTCTCCGACGATCCGAGCCACGACTTCGCCGACGCCGTCGGGGCGTTCCAGCGCAGGCACGGGCCGCTCGCCCTGCACCTCATGGCGCCGAACGACCGGGGGGTCGACGGCCCGATCCGCGCGGCCTGCGAAGCGGAGGGGGGATCGCTCGAACTGGTTCCCAACGAGCTCTGGCTCACCGACGCGGCCACCTTCGACGCCTGGGCCGAGGGGCGCTCCGCGCTTCGCATGGAGTACTTCTACCGGCAGGTTCGCGCCGCGCGTGGCTGGTTGATGGACGGCGACGAACCGGCGGGTGGGCGCTGGAACTTCGACGACGCGAACCGCGACACCCCCGACCCGGACCACGCGTTTCCCACGGTCGACGGCTTCGAGCCCGACGCGCTGACCCGCGAGGTGCTCGACCTCGTCGAGCGCACCTTCCCCGGCCACTTCGGCTCGCTGCGGCCGTTCCGGTGGCCCGTCACGCGCGCCCAGGCGCTGCAGGCGCTGGAGACCTTCTGCGCGGAGCGGCTGCGGTGGTTCGGCACCTACGAGGACGCCATGGTTACCGGCGAGCCGGTGCTTTACCACCGCAACCATCTGGCTCGGCACATGCCCTGCCGTGAAGCCCGCCACCGTAGTGATCCCAGCCGTGGAAGTCGTCGCCTCGCC
>CBDUCW010000243.1:0-4006 GCA_965365745.1 uncultured Trueperaceae bacterium | reverse complement strand
GCATCGCGGCGATTTTGATTTGCGCAGTCACATGGAAGGCAAGCTTGATCCCGATACACCCAAGGGTCAACGGATGGAAGTCGAGTTGGGCGAGGACGGCATCGGCCTCGACGGCTGGGACACCGAGGCCTTCCGGGCCGACGTCGCCACCTGCGTGCGCTTCCTCGACAACGTGCTCGACGTGAACAAGTTCGCGCTCGACGACAACCGCGCCATGAGCATGAAGCTCCGCCGCCTCGGTCTAGGGGTGATGGGGCTCGCCGACGCGCTCATCAAGATGGGCTACGCCTACGACTCCGACGAGGGGCGCGGCGCCGTCGAAGGGATGATCGGCGAGTTGCGCGACGCCGCCGTCGGCGCATCGCGCGCGCTGGCCGACGAGCGCGGCGTGTTCCCGGCGTTCGAGGAGAGCGGGCTCGAGGAGCCGCGGCGCAACGTGGCCGTGCTCACCGTGGCGCCGACCGGCACGACCAGCATGCTCATGGGCGTCAGCTCGGGCGTGGAGCCGGTCTTCGCGCCCTTCGTCTACCGCAAGATCGGCGACGGCTACGCAGCGCTGATCCACCCGCTGTTCCAGGAGCTCCTCGACCGCCACCCGGCTCCGGCCGCGTACGCCGACGGCGACGGCTGGGACTGGGAGAAGGTCGTCGAGGCCGTGCAGGACAACCACGGCAGCGTCCAGGGCCTCGATTTCATCCCGGACGAGGTCAAGACGGTGCTGATCTGCGCCCACGACATCGCGCCGTCCGACCACGTGCGCATGCAGGGCGTGGTGCAGCGCACCTTCGACGGGGCCGTGCCCACGGACGGCGGAGTCGATTCCGGGGCGAGCGCGCGCGCGGCCAACAGCATCTCGAAGACGATCAACCTGCCGAACCAGGCCGCCGTCGAGGACGTCTACGACGCCTACAGCCTCGCCTTCGAGACCGGCTGCAAGGGGATCACCGTGTACCGCGACGGCTCGCGCCAGTTCCAGGTGCTCTCGACGAAGAAGAGCGAGGCGAGCGAGGCGACGGATGCGAGCTCCGAAGCTGCGGCGAGCGACGCCTCGCAGGCTCCGGCGTCCGCGGCGGCCCCGGCGTCGTTCGGCGCTCCGGCGGCCCCCAAGGCACCGGCCGCGCCGGCTCGCTCCGTGCTCCCCGGCGAACCGCTGTTCGACCGTCCGGTGCGTCTCGAGGGCTTCACCGACACGGTCAAGCTCACCCTCGCGAACGGCGAGAAGCGCGGCTTCTACGTCACCGTCAACAAGCAGGCGGGGCTGCCGGCCGAGGTGTTCATCAATAGCGGCAAGGCCGGCGACGAAGCCAACGCCGATTCCGAGGCGCTCGGACGCGTGGTCTCGATCGCGCTGCAGTACGGCGTTCCGGCCGAGGCCATCGTGAAGACGCTGCGCGGGATCAACGGCGGCATGTACGGCACGTACCAAGGCCGCATGGTGGCCTCGAAGGCCGATCTGATCGCCGTCGCGCTCGAAACGAGCGGCGTCGAGAACGTCCTCAACAAGGGCAAGGGCTGCCCCGACTGCGGAGCGCCGCTGCGCTTCGAGGAGGGCTGCCAGAAGTGCGAGAGCTGCGGCTACAGCAAGTGCGGCTAAGCTGATCTCACCACGCTCGAAGCCCATCGCGGGGCCCGCCGCACGCCGGCGCGCCCCGCGATGCGTGTCGGGCGACGCGCGCCAGGCGGCCCGAGCCGGGCCACGCTCGATGAGCGACGAGGCCGACAGTCCGGGCCGCGCCCGCCGGGTACGTTCGACCGCGATGACCTACGCACGCGCTCGCCTCTGGCTCGGCATCTCCGGCGTCGGCACCGTCGTCGCGGTGTCGGCCCTGCTGCTCCTGTTCCGCATTCCGATGCGGACCCTCCCGACCGAGCCCAGCGCCCCCACGGTCGAGGTCGGATCCCTGATCCTCGCCGTGCTGCTCTACGCTGCGTTGCAGGCGCCCTTCGACTGGTTCGGCGGGTGGATCCTTCCCACGGAGTACCGCCGCGACCGCGAACGACGCGCCCGCGCGTCGCTCCCCGGATTCCTCGTACGGTGGTTTCGAGGCGCGCTGCTCCACGGCGTGGTCCTCGTCGCGGTCGGGCTCGGGGTGTTGGTCACGGCCCGTGTGGGCGGCCTCCCGCTCGCGGCGGGTTTCGTGGTCGGCGTCAGCGTCGTGCTCGTGGTCTTCCAGACGCGGATCGCCCAAGCGATCGGGGCGTTCCGCGTCGAGGCCGCGGTCGAGTCGGCGGGGGCGGGTCGCGATGCCGGCGGCCGCCCGGTCGTCTGGATCGATGGTGCCGGGCCCTACGTGACGGGTGGGATCGCCGGCCTCCCCGGACGCGCCGCGGCCGTCATGCCCGCCGCGTGGCGGGAGCGGCTCACCGATTCGGAGCGGCACGCGCAACGGCTGCGGCGCCTCGCGATCGTGGCGTCGGGGGCGCGGACGCGGGGACTCGTCGTGGCCCTGGCCTGGAACGTCGCGGGCTTCGTCGGGGCCTACGCGCTCACCGTGGGCGCCGGCCCCGTCGGGGTCGCGCACGTCGTGTCGTTGGCCCTGGCGGCTACGCTGTGGTCGTTCGTCGGTGTCCTGGTGCTCCCGAGCGTGTCGCGGCCTGCTGTGCACGCGGCGGACGCGGCGGCGCTCGAGACGGGCGCCGACCGGGACTCGATGACGGGGCTGATTCGTGCGCTGGATGTCGATCAGGACGACGAACCCGCGCGCGATCCCCGCATCCAGGCCATCTTCCATCCGATCCCGTCGGTCGAGTCGCGGATCGCTGCCCTCGACCTCGAACGGAACCGGGGCTACGCGGAGCGGCCGTTCACGGCATGGCACGCGGCCCGTACGGCGCTCTACCTCTCGTGGGCGACGCTCGGCCTGCTTGGGCGCGCGGTGCACTGCAACAGCGGGCGCCCCGACGCTTGGGTGTTCCTGCCGAGCGACTGAGTCGGTCCGTCGGCGCGGGCGGTGCCGCGGTCAGCGGTCGTCGCCCGATCCGCTGATCACGCCGCGCTCGGCACGGCTGGCCAACTTGGCGAGGTTCGCTTCGGCGACCTCGTCGAGGCCAGCGCCGAGATCCGCGGCCACCGACGCCACGTACCAGAGCACGTCGCCGAGCTCCTTGACGAGCGCATCTCGTTGCTCGTCGGAGAGGGGCGTGCCGGGCAGCCAGCCCTCGTCGCGCATCAACTTGCCGAGCTTCTCGCTGACCTCACCGGCCTCGCCGGTGAGTTTCAGGACGGGGTAGAGGAGGGCCGCCGCTTGGGGGTACGTGGCGGTGCTGCGGGCCCGAGTCTGGTACTCGTCGAGGGTCATGTCGGGAGGATACCGAGTGGCGCCGATGATTCCCCGCGCTGCGTTCCCAGACGGTTGCCAGGTCCCAGGGCCGCCTGCTACACTCAACGCCGTTCGAACGGGCGAGACCCTCGTCTCGAGCCCCGATCGGCGGTAGCTCAGTGGTAGAGCGATCGGCTGTTAACCGATTGGTCGTAGGTTCGAATCCTACCCGCCGAGCCACGTGCACGGACCCACCGACCCGGTGGGTCCGTTCGCGTTGTCGGTCGCTCCGTCGCCCGGCACCCCTGTGGCGCGCGGATGGGTGCCGAAGGTCGAGCGTGCGGACGCCGTCGAAGGGCCCGTGCCGACGAGGCCACGGACCCGCAGAAGTGTGATTTGTGCTACGATTTCGGTCCAGGCCTCGAATTCCAGAGTGCAGACCCTGCTGCCGGTGGGGGAGGGTTTTGTGCGCGTCGGCGTTCGCGAGAGCGAGGCCTCCGTCCTCGTGCGCCCGACGGCGCACCAACTTCTAGGGAGCGAGACAATGGCGTCGACGTGGGATCTGAAGGGCGTGTATTTCGAATCGTGCAATTGCGAGTCCGCGTGTCCGTGCGTGTTTCTGAACGACCCCACCGGGGACGATTGCAAGGCCCTCCTCGGGTGGCACGTGGAGGCGGGCTCGTTCGATGGTGTTTCCCTGGACGACCTGAACGTCGGCCATCTGATGCTGCTGATGCAGTTCGGCA
>CBDUCW010000242.1:0-4015 GCA_965365745.1 uncultured Trueperaceae bacterium | reverse complement strand
CGACCCCGCCCGGCCGGGCGTCGTCGCGCAACCCGTCGGCCACGAGAAGGCGCTCGACACCCAAGGCGCGGCAGCGCTCGGCGACGGTCTCCGCGAGGTCGGCCGCGGCCACGCGGTGCAGCTCGGCGCGGTAGTCGCGCACGATCTCAGCGAAGCGCACGAGACGGGCTTCGGGCGTGTCGTCGTACAGGGCGCGGTAGTCGCGCGGCGGCTCGGGCGCGTCGGGGCTCCCCGCCACCGCGTCGCGAATGCGCGCCAGGATGGCCTCGCGGGCGTTCACGCGACGCCGTCTTCCGGCTTGGAGTCGCGACGCGGCCTGCGGGCCGAAGGTTCGGCGTTCGGGTCGGTGGCGCCGGCCGGGTCGCCCGCGACCTTGGGCCCCGACGGGACGTCCTGGACCTCGCGTGCCCCGCGGTTCTCGCGCCACCAGCGGCGGAAGCTCTGCCGCGGGATCGCCTTGGTGTCGCGGACGGCGCTCCACCCCGAGGCGGGCGGCGGGAGCCAGCCGATCACACCGTCGCGAACGAACGGCGTCTGGGCGCGGGCGGCGAGCGCTTGCGCGCGCTCGTAGCGGGACGCGTCGGCGAAGATCCTCGCCGCCGCGCGCAGCGCGAGCGCCTCGGGGTGGAGCTTGTCGAGAACGCCGGTCTTTCGCTCCACCACCGTGCCGCGCAGGTGGACGAGGATCTTGGGGATGTCGATTTCGACGGGGCAGGCCTCGAGGCAGGCCCCGCAGAGCGTCGAGGCGTAGGGCAACGACCCGTGCGCGTCGAGCCCCTTGAGCTGCGGCGTCAGGATGGCACCGATCGGCCCTGGGTAGACCGACCGGTAGGCGTGCCCGCCGGTCCGCTCGTAGACGGGGCACACGTTGAGGCAGGCGCTGCAGCGGATGCAGTGCAGTGCCTCGCGGCCGACCTCGTCGCGCAAGACGTCGGTGCGTCCGTTGTCGAGCAGCACCAGGTGGAAGTCCTGCGGCCCGTCGCCCTCGGTGGTGCCGCTCCACAGCGAGGTGTAGGGGTTCATCCGCTCGCCGGTGGAGGAGCGCGGCAGGAGCTGCAGGAAGACCTCCATGTCGCGCCACGACGGGACGACCTTCTCGATGCCCATCACGGTGATCAGCGTGTCGGGCAGCGTGGTGCACATGCGTCCGTTCCCCTCGGACTCGACCACGCACACGTGCCCCGTCTCGGCGACCGCGAAGTTGGCGCCGCTGATGCCCACCGAGGCGGACAGGAAGTGGGCCCGCAGGAAGCGCCGCGCGGCGGCGGCGAGCTCGGCCGGGTCGTCGCTCAACTCGCCGTCGGGGAGGGCGTCGGCGCCGAGCGTGCGGCGAAACAGGTCGCGGATCTCGCTGCGGTTCTTGTGGATCGCCGGAACCAGGATGTGGCTCGAAGGCTCGTCGGCCAACTGGATGATCAGCTCGGCGAGGTCGGTCTCGAGCGCCTCGACCCCGGCGCGCTCGAGTGCGTCGTTCAGGCGGATCTCGTCGGTCGTCATCGACTTGACCTTGACGACCCGCGTGGCGCCGGTGGCGGCGACGAGGTCGGCCACGATGCGGTTCGCCTCGGTGGCGTCGCGGGCCCAGTGCACGGTTCCGCCGGCCGCCGTCACCGAGGCCTCGAGCTCGAGCAGCCGTTCGTCGAGGTGCCGCATCGTGCGCCGCTTGATCGCGCTGCCCGCCGCGCGCAGCGCTTCCCAGTCCGGCAGCTCGTCGGTCAGCGCGACGCGCTTGTCGCGGATCGCATGGGTGACCTTGTGCAGATTGCGGCGCAGCTGGCTGTCGCGCAGGCTCTCGCGCGCGGCCGCGGGGAAGGGGACGACCGGAAGTTCGGTGCGCATCGTCAGGCCCCCGGCGCGGTCGTTGGCGTCGCCCTCGGCGGGGCGGTCGGGGCCGGCGCCGGCGCCGCTTCGGTCGAGGCCAGGATCTCGGCGAGGTGGATCGTGCGCACGCCGGTGCGCTGGCGCGAGAGTCCGCCGCCGATGTGCATCAGGCAGGAGTTGTCGGCCGCCACGCAGGCCTCGGCGCGGGTGCTGAGCACGTTGCCGATCTTGTCGGCGAGCATCGCGGCCGAGGTCTCGGCGTTCTTGACGGCGAAGGTGCCGCCGAAGCCGCAGCACCCCTCGGCGTCGGGCAGATCGACCAGCTCGAGCCCCTTCACGGCCCGCAGCAACGCGAGCGGGGCGTCGCCGACGCCGAGCCCGCGCAGGCTGTGGCAGGTCGGGTGGTAGGTGACGCGGTGGGGGTAGTAGGCGCCGACGTCGGTCACGCCGAGGTGGTTCACCAGGAACTCGCTGAGCTCGAAGGTGCGCGCGCGAACCCGCTCGAGGCCGGGCAGGTCGGCGCCGCGCTCCGCGACGAGGTAGGGGTAGAACTCGCGCACCAGCCCCACGCAGGAGGCCGACGGCGCCACGACGGCGTCGGCGCCGCCACCCGGCTCGCGCGAGCCCCGCGCGTCGCCGCCGGGTCCGGCGTTCGCTCCCTCCGACGCAGCGGTCCCGTCGAGCGCCGCGCCGAAGATCGACACGAAGCGTCGGGCCAGGCGAATCGTCTCGGGCTGGTAGCCGGTATTGAAGTGGATCTGGCCGCAGCAGGTTTGCTCGGCGGGGAAGACCACCTCGTGGCCGAGCCGCTCGAACAGCCGGACCATCGCCACGCCGGTCTCCGGGTAGAGCGTGTCGACGTAGCAGGGGATGAACAGCGCGATGCGCATGGAATCTCCGGGGCGGGGAGGGCGCGGACGAGGGCGTGGCTGTTCCCACGAATCTACCGCAGGCCTCGTCGGGCGTTTCGGTCCCACGCCGACTCCAGGCCCCATCCCTGCCGTGCCCAAGCGCCGCCGCGAAGTCGGCCGCACCCGGCGACAGCGGTGAGAGTTCATGCACGAACGCGCAACTCTATTGACCGCGCACGCCCGCCGTATTACAATCCGAACTCATATCACGATGTCAAACACCGAGCCGATGCCCACCGCCCGAATCGAGCACGACGACCGAGCGCGCGACCGCCGCGACCGGGAGTCCGCGGCGCAGAATCCGTACGTCATCACGTCGGCGTTCCGCACGCTGCAGGTGCTGCAAGCGTTCGCGCAGCCGCCGCACCGCTTCAGCCTCGCGGAGCTCATCGAGCGTATGGGCCTCGAGAAGAATCAGCTCTATCGATCGCTCAAGACGCTCGAGCACGCGGGCTTCCTGGCCTCGGGCGACGACGCCCGCTTCTCGCCGACCGCACGTCTGCGTGCCATCGCGATGGCTTCGGCCCAGGAAGGCACCCCATCGTTGATCGAAGCGGCGGCCCCTGGCCTCGATGCCCTCATGGCGTCGACCGGAGAATCGGTCAACCTCTTCGCGCGCGTCGAGGACCACGCGGTCTGCGTCGACCGGCGCGACAGCCCCGAGTTCGTCCGGGTCGCGTCGTTTCTCGGCCTCTCGGTCCCTCTGCACGCCGGCGCCGTTCCCAAGGCGATGCTCGCCTTCCTGGCGCCCGATGCGCGCGATGAGATTCTCGCTCGGCTGGGCGATTTGCCCCGCTACACCGACGCGACCGAACTCGATCCCGAGGCTCTCCGCGCCGAACTCGCGGCGATCCGGTCCCGGGGCTGGTCGATCAGCGACGAGGACTACGACGCCTCGGCGCGCGGCGTCGGAGCGCCCATCTTCGACGCGCAGGGCGAGGTCGTGGCCGGCGTGAGCGTCGGTGGGCCCTCGTTCCGCGTCGACCACGAACGGCTCGAACGCTTCGGACGCGCCGTCGTGGCCACCGCAGCCGACATCTCGACCCGCCTCGGCTACCCCGGTCCGTACCCGACGTCGCCCTCGTGACCCTGCTCGCGAGCTTGCCGATTCGTTCCTTCCCGCTGAGCCGTCTGGTCCCGTGAGCCCGCTCGAGGACGCACGCGCGTCCCCACGCCTCGGCGCCGATGCCGCCCGTCCGCCCTCCGCCCGCGACCGCCCGCCAAGCAGCCGTCCGTCTCGCCCTTCTCGACTTCTGGAGGTTCCCGTGCGTCGTACCCGAAAC
>CBDUCW010000241.1:0-4027 GCA_965365745.1 uncultured Trueperaceae bacterium | reverse complement strand
TGCCTTCGTCGCCGGCCTGGCGCTGCGCGAGGCGATCGCCGAGAAGCGCCTCAACGAGGAGATGACCGACCTCGTCCGCGACGTGTCGCTGGGCTTCCTGGCCCCGATCTTCTTCGTCACCGCGGGCTTCGAGGTCAGCTTCGGCGCGCTCAGCAGCAGCCTCGGGCTGCTCTTCGCCGTCATCGCGCTCGCGACGGTCGGCAAGATCGTCGGAACGGTGCTCGCGTACCTGCCCAGCGGAAACGGCTGGCGCGAGGGGCTGGTGATCGGCGCGGGGATGAACGGCCGCGGCGCGGTCGAGATCGTGATCGCGGGCATCGGCCTCGAGGCCGGCATCATCTCGCCCGAGATCTTCTCGATCCTGGTCGTCATGGCGATCGCCACCACCGCGACCGTGCCGGTGCTGCTCACCTGGGGCGTGCGCTGGCTCAGCTCGACCGGGCACCTGAAGCGTTCGGACGGAACGCCCGCCGAGCTCGACCCCGTGTCGCCGGCCGGCGAGCCCATCGACGGCGTGGAGCTGGCGGGGTCCGCCGGGTCCTGAGGTCGCCCCGTTCGCGCCCACGGGCGCGAACGGCATTCGAACCCTTCACGCGCGCGCCGGAACGCCCCGGCGCGCGCGTCCTCGTGGGAAGGGACCTGCGCTGCGAGGCTCGCCGCGGACGTGAAATGTCCATCACCGACGCGCGAACGCATCGCATAGGCTCAGGAATCACCCGCCGCGCGTGCGAGACGGACGGGGCAGCACCGCACGCGGTGGCCTCGTCGTATCTCGCGAGCCGTGCGGACGCCCGCCGGCGCCGGCGCCGGCTCGGCCCGTCGCCGACGGCACGCACGCCCACCCCGCATCGCCACCCCGCATCGCCACCCCGCATCGCCACCCCGCATCGCCACCCCATGGAGACCCGCCCGGAATGATCTTCATCGTCGAAGACGAGCCCGTCCAACGGCTGCTGCTCAAGCGCAGCCTGATGAACGCGGGCTACACCCGGTTCGAGATCTTCGACACGGGGCAGAAGGCGCGTGCGTTCCTGGGGCTGCTCGACGCGCCGGCCGACCCGAGCGTCGACGAGATCGAGCTGTTCCTGTTCGACTACAACCTTCCGGACGGCACGGGGGTCGAGCTGATCCGCGAGGTGCGCGCCGACGCGCGCTTCGGCGAGACGCCGATCGTCATGGTCACCGCGAACGAGTACGAAGGCACGCTGACGAACGCCTTCGAAGCGGGCGTCAACGACTTCCTCCGCAAGCCGTTCCGCCCCAGCGAGCTGCGGGCCCGCATCCGCGGGCTGGTGGCGTGGAAGCGCGAGGCCGACAAGCGGCGCCGCCGCGAGGCCGAGCTGCGCGTGGTGATGGACGAACTCGAGGCGGCCAACGAGCGCCTCGAAGCGGGCAAGGCCGAGCTCCAGGCGCTCGCCGACGAGCTCAAGGCGGCCAACGCCAAGCTCTCGGAGCTGTCGCGGCGGGATCCGCTGACCGGCATGGCCAACCGCCGCGTGTTCGAGGAGCAGTTGGGGCTCGAGTGGCGACGCGCGCTGCGCAACGGGACCCACCTCGCGGTCGTGATGCTCGACATCGACGCGTTCAAGGCCTACAACGACCGCTACGGGCACCCGGCCGGCGACCGCTGCCTGCGGCGCCTCGCCGGCGCGCTCGCCGGCAGCGGGCGCCGTGCCGGCGAGACGGCGGCACGCTACGGCGGCGAGGAGTTCGTGCTGCTGCTGCCCGCCACCGACGAACAGCAGGCCGAGGAGCTCGCCCAACGGATCCGCGCGACGGTCGAAGAGCTGGAGATTCCGCACGCCGACCACGGGCCCGGGGTCGTGACCGCGAGCCTGGGCGTGGCCGCCTGCATCCCCGGCGCCGGCGCCAGCCCCGACGGGCTCGTCGCCCGCGCCGACGCGGCGCTCTACCGCGCCAAGGCGCAGGGCAGGAACCGGGTCGAGGTGGCGGGGCCGGCCGACGCGGTCGATCCGCAGCCGATGCTGGCGTTCGGCGCGGGCGGTGCGCCCGACGAGACCGACGGGGATCGCGGCAGGGGCCCGGCGTCGCTCGACGCATAGGAAGATTCGGCCGGGTGGCGCGGGCGGGATCGGCCGACGGATCGTGCGCAGCCGATCGGGCGGACGGGAATCGGGTCTCCGGGAGCCCGCGGTAGAGTGGCCGGGTTCATGGATCCGCTCGAGCTCGTCAAGCGCCTGCACGCCACGCCGCACCGCGTGGTGCTCGAGTTTGCCGGCGCCGGCTCGCAGGCGCTGGCCTGGCTGCACGCCGTCGGTGGGTCGAGCCGCACCATTCTCGAGGCGACCGACCGCTACGCCTCGGCCTCGCTCGAGTCGGCGCTGCGCTTCGAGCCCGAGCGCGCCACCTCGCGCCGCGTGGCCGAGGGGCTCGCCGCGCACGCCGCCGACCGCGCGGCCGAGCTGCTCCGCCTCGACGGCCTGGACTACCCCTCGTTCGGCCTCGGCTCGACCGCCACCATCGCCACCGACCGCACCAAGAAGGGCGAGCACCGCGTGGTGGTGGCGGTGAAGGACCCGTTCGGCGTCAGCAGTTGGGAGGTCGTGCTGGCCAAGGGCGAGCGCGATCGTTCCGGCGAGGAAGGGGTGGTCAGCCGCCTGATCCTGCGCGCGGCGGCCGAGGCGTCGGGGATCATGGGGCCGTACGAGGCGGGTCTGCGCGACGACGAACCGATGACGCCGTCGTTCACGCCGTCGAAGCCGCTCGCCGCGATCGAGGGCGGCCGCCGGCGCACCGTCCGGCTCGAGCCGACCGGAGACTGGAGCGACGCCCCGGGCGACGCGCACGCGATCCTGTCGGGCTCGTTCCACCCGATCCACGCCGGGCACCGCGAGCTGCGCCGCGCCGCGGCCACGCACCTCGACGTGCCCACGTCGGAGGTCGCCTACGAACTGCCGGTGAAGAACGCCGACAAGGGCGGCCTCGGCCCGCGCGAGACGCGCCGTCGGGCGAGCCAGTTCCTGGGCTACGCGCCGCTGATCCTGAGCGACGAGCCGCTGTTCGCGGGCAAGGCCGCGCTGTATCCGAACTGCGTCTTCGTGGTGGGCTTCGACACCGCGGCGCGGGTGGTCGACCTGCGCTTCTACGACGGCGAGGCGGGGATGCGCGCCGCGCTCGACGCGATCCGCGGGCACGGCTGCCGCTTCCTGGTGGCGGGGCGGGCGGTGAACGGGAAGCCGAACGCGTCGTTCCTGACGCTGGGGGATCTGGTGCTGCCGGACGGGTACGAGGACCTGTTCGAGGCGCTGCCGGCGGAGTCGTTCCGCAAGGACATCAGCTCGCGACGGATCCGGTCGACGTGGGGTGAGGGCGAGCACTAGCACGGGGCTCGGTCCCGGCGCTTTTCCACAGTGCACAAGTACGTCGGACGCGGGTGGGTGGAATCACCGACACCCCGCCCGAGTCAAGCCCGACTGCATATCCCGTGCACATGTTGAACAATTCACAAACGTCCCACCTGGCTTCGCATCTGGATCGGCCGGCTGCGAAACGGGAGAGAGGAAGCGGCCATGCCGTATCCCGACCGCCCCCCCTCCGAGCCGCGCCCGACCCCGTGGGACGCCGAGCAACGCCTCGACCGCGACGTCTCCCCCCGGCGTTCCCCCGACGATGCCCGCCTCCGCGAACTCGCCCGCCGCCTCGGCGTGTCGACGCACACGCTGACGCAGTACTTCCAGTTCCGGGAGGCGGAGATTCGCGGGTAGAAGATGCGAACCGGAAGCCTTGGGGCTCCGACCGCGGCGCTGATGAAGATGCGCCGCGGTTTCTTTTGGATCCGCTGACGTGCAGTGCGGGCAGTGCGGGCAGTGCGGGCCGTGCGGGCCGCCCCAGGCCGCCGCCGCCGCTACAGCAAGTCGAGCAGGTAGCTCCCGTAGCCGCTCTTCTCGAGCGGCCGCGCGAGCTCGCGCAGCTGCGCGTCGTCGATCCAGCCCTTGCGCCAAGCGACCTCTTCGGGGCAGGCGATCTTGAGTCCCTGCCGCGCCTCGACGGTGGCGACGAAGTTCGC
>CBDUCW010000240.1:0-4045 GCA_965365745.1 uncultured Trueperaceae bacterium | reverse complement strand
TGGGAAGCCTTCCGCAACGAGCTCACCGACGACATGTCCGACGAGGTCGCCGCGCTGCGCGACGCCGGCTTCGACGTGACGCTCGAGATCCGCACCGGCGATCCGGTCGACGAGATCCTCGCGGCCGCGGCCGACAACGGCACCGACCTCATCGTGATGACCACGCACGGTCGCAGCGGTCTCACCAAGGCGCTGATGGGCAGCGTGACCGAGGGCGTCGTCCGCCACGCCGAGGTGCCCGTGCTCATCCTCCGCCCCCGCACCGACTAGCCTCGCCTCCCCCACCGGGCCCTCGCCCCTCCACGGCCGCCGGATCCGCTCGGACCCGCGCGGATCCGACCCGCGCCGTTCCGTGTCGGTCGCTCTCCGACACGCCGGACGCGCATCGCAGGACCCGCCCGGACGCCCCCCGTCGCATGCTGGGATTGGCTCCGCGCGTCGGCTCATCCGCGCGCGCTGCGGGCTGCTTCGCTCTCCGCTCCGTCGTCGTGCGCCCCGCCGCTCCCGCGCGGCCCCGACCGTGGAATCGGAAAGGAAGGTTCGTTCCATGGCCCTGCTACGTAGAGTCCGCGATCCGCTCGCCCGGCGCAGTCTGTTCGAGCGGATGTTCGACGAGCCCATGCTCCGCACGGAGTGGTGGCTCGACGGTGACGAGCGCGACCGGCTGATGGGGGCGATCCCCCTCGACGTCTACGAGGACGACGGCGCGATCGAAGTCAAGGCGTCGATGCCCGGGCTGAAGCCCGAGGACATCCACATCGACGTGATCGGCGACGAGCTCCGGATTCGCGGCGAGGTCGCCGAGGAACGGGAGCGCGAAGAGGACCGCTACCACCTGCGCGAGCTCCGCACCGGCCGCATCGAGCGCCGCGTTCGCCTGCCGCAGACGGTCGACACCGACGCCGCCACCGCGACCTTCGACGAGGGTGTGCTCACGCTGAAGCTCCCGGTCATCGCCGAGCAGCGCAGCCACGAGATCCCCGTCGGCCGCGGTCCGAGCGACGGCTGACGCCGATCGGATCGGGAGGAGGCATGACCTTCGCCACCCGCCTCGCCGTCGCCGACGGCTGCTCGGCCCGGCGCCTGACGGCGCTCGTGCGCGCGCTGCAGCGGCACGACGGCATCGTCCGGCTCGCGCCGTGCCCAGCCCCCCTGGCCGTGGAACGGTTCGGGGCGGGTCGGCGCTTTCGCGTCGTCGGCGTCGGTCTCGAAGTCGATCTGCCGTCGGGCGCCTACAGCTGGATCGTCACCGGGGGCTTCCACGCCCTGATGGCCCGCTACCCCGACGTGATTCGCGACTTCGAGCCGTTGGACGAACGCCGCCGCCACGATCGGTCCGTGCCTCCGCTCCCGTCGGCCTGAGCCGCAGGCGCGCGCCGCCGGCTCGAGCCCCCAACCCCCGCCGCCCGGGGGGAGCCCACGAGAGGAACCCTCCCATGACGACCGTCGCCCGTAGTCCGATCTCCGATGCCGACATCCAGCGCAACGTGCTCGATGAACTCGAGTGGGAACCCAGCATCGACGCGACCCACGTCGGCGTCATCGTCGACGACGGCGTGGTGACCCTCACCGGCACCGTCGGAAGCCTCGGCGAGAAGCGTCGCGCCGATCGCGTGACGCGGCGCGTCTTCGGCGTTCGGGCGCTGGTCGACGGCCTCAAGGTCGAGCTCCCCGGCGAGCACGAGCGCGACGACGGCGACATCGCGCGCGCCGCGGTCACCGCCTTCGAGTGGAAGGCGTCGGTGCCCCACGAACGCATCCGCATCACGGTCGAGGACGGCGTGGTCACGCTCAGCGGCACGGTCGACTGGCACTACCAGCGCCGCGCCTCCGAAAAGGCCGCCGCCGAACTCGTGGGCGTGCGCAGCGTGCGCAACGAGATCGTCGTCCGGACTCCGCCGACCCCGGTTCCCCGCGACGTGAAGAACGAGATCGTCCGCGCCTTCAAGCGCAGCGCGCTGCTCGACGCCCAGGGCGTACGGGTCGAAGTGACCGGCAACAAGGTCCGCCTGGTCGGGCGCGTGCGCAGTTGGGACGAGCGCGAGGAGGCCTCGCGTGCGGCATTCGCCGCCCCCGGCGTCCTCGTGGTTCAAAATGATCTCGAGGTGACGTGGGAGTAGCCCGTCCCGGCATGGAGCCGCACCGCCCGATCGTTCGCTCGACCCGTCGCATCGCCCCCACGAACTCGCCGCCTCCCCCAGCCCCGTCGCCCGCCCGGCCCTCCCCGACTCCGATCCCGTGAAAGGACGTCTCGTGTACCGACGCATCTTGATCCCCACCGACGGCAGCCCGTGCAGCGACGTCGCGATCGACTCCGGCCTCGGGCTCGCTGCCGAACTGGGCGCCGAGGTGACGTTCCTTCACGCGGTCGAACCGCCGCTCGAACTCGCCGCTGAAGCCGCGCCCTACGCCGCGCAGATGTACACCGACCTCCTCGAGAGGGGCCGGGACGTGCTGCGCGAGGCGAAGGACCGCGCGACGGACGGCGGCGTCGACGCCGACATCCTGCTCGCGGAGCGGGCGCGCGCCCCGCGCGCGATCCTCGACATCGAGGACGACTACGACCTCGTCGTGATGGGAACGCACGGGCGGCGCGGCTTCAACCGCTGGATGTTCGGGTCGGTCGCCGAGGAGGTGCTGCGGCGCAGCACCACGCCCTGCCTGCTGATCCCGAGCCACGACAAGGGGTTGGGCGAAGCCCTCCGCGACGAGCTCGAGGCCACGGCCGAGGACAAGCTGAACGGCGAGCTCGACGAAGCGCTCGAGGGGACCTTCCCGGCCAGCGATCCGGTGGCCGTGCACCCTCCCTCGTCGAAAGAGTAGTCGAGGCGCTCGGCCGGTCCACGTGGGTCCTTTGCATGTCGATGCAGCTGACGTCGCCCCCCGGCACGAACTCGGGAGTCCAGCCAACCATGACCGACTCCTGGAGGGCACCCTTCACGGCCACCCCTCGGACCTGACGGCGTTGGCCGAACCGCCGCCACGGTGTGGATCTACTCGAGTACCTCCGTGACGGAGAACGGACCGGCGTGCTGCGTCGGCGTGTAGTAGTACGTTCCGCTGATCGTGTCGCCGAAGACCACGCCGTCCCAGATGTGGGTCGCGACTCCATTCACGTACTTCTCGACGATCACGCGGTCGCCTTCGACGATCCCGGGGAGCGCGTGATGGACGTTTCCGTTCTCGTAGAGGATCGACACCGACACCTCGTTTCCGACGTGGGCCAGCACCTCGTACGTGATGTTCTGGACGCCGATCGGATCCTCCATGGTGCCGACCCATGTTCCCTCGAGGGAGATGCAAATCTGCTGCGGGCCGACCTCCGCCTTCGTGTCGGACGCGATGAGTTGGCCGGTGGCGCAGTCGCAGTCCCAGTTCGAATAGGAGTCGCGTCCCCAGCTCAAGTCCCGCGTGACGTACCGGGTATCGACGATGTTTCCGTCCTCGTCCGTATAGTGCACGGGCTCTTGGTCCGCGCCGATCGGTCCGTCGTCGAATCTCCGCCCGTACATCGCAACCTTGGAGCCCTGCTTGATGAACCCTGGGATCTTCAGCCGTGCGCTTGTGAATTGATCGTTGTCGCTGGGGCGAAGCAGCAATTCCTCGGTATGCGTGTGATAGGTCGCGATCACTCGAAGACTCTCGCCCTCGGGGGGAATCTCGAAATCGATGTGGTCCTTGCCGCCGGGCTTTGCGGGGATGTAGTCCATCCCGTACGTCGTCGTGCCGTCGCTGTTCACGCTTCGTCGCTGGACGATCACCCCGCCCTGCTCGACGCCGCTATCGAGCGTGGCTTGCCACGCCTTGTCGAGCGCTTCGAGGATCACCGGATGGCGATTCGCCGGATCTTCCGGATACAGCTCGGTGATGTCCGTCGTCGGGCACTGCTGTGCGAAGCCCCACCCCCCAGCGATCACGAGCGCCACGATGCCCAAGCCGCGAGCCCCGCGGGCGACACGGGACCAGAACCTCATCACGATCGTCGAAGCCATCGCGTCGATCGGTCCTTCGATTCGTGCGTCCAATCTCATCGGTCACTCCGTGT
>CBDUCW010000239.1:0-4064 GCA_965365745.1 uncultured Trueperaceae bacterium | reverse complement strand
CGGGAGCACGAGGACCCGATCGACGTGGGTCATCTGGTCGTAGAAGTGGGCGAGCGGCGGCAGTCCGTTGGCCTCGCGGGCCGCGTTGAGGGTCGGGAGCGCGGCGTCGAACACGCGGTTGACGAGGCCCGCCACGAGGCGGTTGCGCCAGCGAACGAGCGGGCCGCTCGGCGGCCCGAAGCCGGGGCCCGGCGGGACCGCGCCTGCGGTGGGAAGCATCCAGATGTTCGGCACGACCGAGATCACGGGGATCCCTTCGGCCTGCCCGCCGAGCATCGCCCCCGCGAGCAGGTGATCGGCCAGCAGGGCGTCGATGCCGTGCGTGCGAATCGCCTCGCGCACGTCGGCCGCGTAGTCGGCCGCGGGCCCCGCGATCATCGCGTCGCGGGCGCGGCGGATCATCGTCAGCGGGTTGCCGACCTCCCAGTCCTTCATCGGATCGTGGTCCGGGTCGAGGGAGGTCCGGTTCGGCGCCCGCGTCCAGGACGTGAACGCGCAGCCCGCCCGGCGCGCCGCCTCCTCGACCGTCGCGTCGGCGATGACGCGGACGTGGTGGCCGCGGGCGATCAGGCGGCGGCAGATGCCGAGCTCCGGGGGCAGGGTGCCCCCGCCCTCCCACATGGCGAACAGGTAGCGACGTCGGTTCATGGCGCCTCCTCCGGCGGTGGCGCGCCGGCCAGGACCCCGTCGACGAGGCGGCGCAGGGTGGCTCGGGTTTCGGTCTCGGAGAGCGCGAAGTCGCGACGGAGCAGCTTCCAGACCGTGACGTCGGTGGCGGCGTAGAGCGCGTGCACGATGGACTCGTACGCCGGATCGGAGGAGGGGGGGAGCTGGGGCGCGAAGACCGTCTCGAGCCAGGCGCGGTGCGCCGCACGGCCGCGGGCGAGCATCTCGTCGATCACCGGGTGGCGCCCCTCGATCTCGAGGCTGCGGACGTTCGCGTCGCCCATGATCTCGTAGCGCGCGACCGTCTCGCGAAGCGCGCCGGCCACGTCGCCGGGCTCGACGCGGCTCTGCATCTCCGCCCGCTGCGCGCCCCTCAGGAAGGCGGCCGCGAGGACGTCGTCCTTGGCGCCGAAGTGCCGGAAGATCGTCTGGCGCGACACGTCGGCCCGCTCGGCGACGTCGGCGAGGGTCAGGTCGTCGTAGTGCCGCTCGAGCCAGAGATCGATCATCGCCTCGAGAATCCGCTCGCGCGTCTCGTCGACGGCATCCTGCCGCGCGCGCATCTCGTACGGGCGCGTGGCGTCCCCGGAGCTCATCGCCGACCTTTCATGCAACGGAGTGTTGCACGAAATGCAGCGGAGCGTCAAGCCTCGCCAGTCCGAGGGGGCGCCCACGCCGCGGGGGGCGGACGCCGCGCGGCTGGCCGGAGTGCGTGCCGGACGGAGGTTCGGCCACGGAGCGCATCGATGCGGCGCTCGCCGCCGCATGCCGCGTCCCGGTCGCCTGGGCCGCACGCCTCATGACGACGGGACGCGCCCCGCTGCACCGTGGAGGCAACCGTCGGCACCGCCCCCACGTCGACGAGAAGGGACCCGACCATGAACGAAGCCAAGTACCGAGCCGCCGAGCGCCGCTACTGGCACCAGAACGGGCTGGACACCCCCGGCGAGACCTGGGTCCGCCTGGCCTCGACCGGCACCCGCGTGCGCATCCTCGAGGCGGGGGAGGGCGAGCCGGTCCTGTTCCTCCACGGGGGTCCCAATGCGGGCTCGACGTGGGCGCAGCTGATCGGGCACCTCGAGGGCTTTCGTTGCCTCGTCGTCGATCGACCCGGTACGGGGCTGAGCGAGCCGGTTCGCCTGCGCCACGGCAATCTGCCCGAGATCGGCGCGCGCTTCGTCGGCGACGTGCTCGACGGCCTCGGGCTCGCCCGAGCCCACGTCGTCGCCTCGTCGTTCGGCGGCCACCTCGCGCTTCGCTCGGCCGCGCACGATCCGTCGCGGTTCCTCCGCATGGTCCAGATGGCGTCACCGGCGCTGGTGCCGGGCGAGACCATGCCCTCGTTCATGACGTCGCTGCGAAATCCGCTCCTGCGCTGGATCGCCGCCCGCGTTCCCCCGTCCCGGCGGATGGGAGAGGACATCCTCCGGCAGATCGGTCACGGCGCGAGCCTGGACGCAGGGCGCCTGTCGCCCGACATGCACGCTTGGTACGAGGACATGCAGCGCTACACGAACACTCGGAAGAACGACTTCGCCCTCATCGCCGATGTCGTGTCGAACCGGGATGCGGTCGAGCTGACGCCCGAGATCTTCGCCGCCGTCGACGTGCCCACGCGATTCCTGTGGGGCCGTGACGACGGCTTCGCCGGCGAAGAGGTGGCCCGCGCGATCGTCGCGGCGATGCCCGACGCCGATCTCGTGATGATCGACGACGCCGGGCACCTGCCGTGGATCGACTTCCCCGCCGACCTCGCGCGCCGCACCGCGGTGTTCCTGAGCTCGAACCGTGCGCCGCACGAGGTCGAGGCCTCGACGGCCTCCGCATCCGCTGCTTCCTCCGTCACGCCCGCCGCCGTCACGCCGGCCGCCGTCACGCCCGCCGCCGACCTGCTCGCCCCTGCCGACGAAGGAGTTCCCGCATGACCACGCCCGCCGCGACGACCCCGCAACCGAA
Organism: uncultured Trueperaceae bacterium; assembly: GCA_965365745.1. Taxonomy (GTDB): domain Bacteria; phylum Deinococcota; class Deinococci; order Deinococcales; family Trueperaceae; genus CBDUCW01. The sequence goes on along the minus strand of CBDUCW010000239.1, from coordinate 1,442 downwards.
CGCCCGCGCCACCGTCGGATGGTGGATCCTCGTCGTCGCCGGCGCGCTGCTGCTCGTGGACGGCGCCTGGGTCGCCGCCAACGTCGGCAGCCCCGCGGTGTTCGAACAGGACACCGGCGTGGCGCTCGCCGTGCTGCAAGCCGAGTATCCGACCGTCGCCGACGGCTACCGCAGGCTCGCGATCAACGCGGGATTGATGATCGTCGGCATCGGGCTCGTGCTCCTCGTCGAGGCGTTGATCGGCCTGCGCACCCGCGCCCGGGCCGCGTGGGTCGGGGCCGCCGCCGCACTCGTGCCCGTCGCGGCCGTCGCCGTGGTCATTCTTTCCGCAGGCTCGGCGACCGTCGGACTCGTGTGGGCCGCGTTCGCCGTCGTCGGTGCGCTCGGGCTGGCGCTCACCGCGGGAGGGGCGGCCGCGGGATGATCCTGCTGGCCACCACCGCGCCGGGCGTCGCGCGCGCCGAGCGATCGGCGTCCGGCGTCTGGCGGGTCGACACCGTGCTGGCCGACGCCCGCGTCACCCACCTGGCCGTCGATCCCCGCGATCGCGCGCGGGTGTGGGCCGGCACGAAGGCCGACGGCGTGTTGCGCTCGACCGACGGCGGCGCCACCTGGACGCCGGCGGGGCTGGCCCAGCGCCCGGTGATGTGCGTGTGCGTCAGCCCGCACGATCCCGACGTCGTCTACGCGGGCGTGAAGCCCGCGGGCGTGTTCGTCACCCGCGATGCGGGGGAGACGTGGACCGAGCTCGACGGGTTCCAGCGCACGCGGCAGTGGTGGTGGTTCTCGCCCGCCGATCCACCGGGCATCCAGCCCTACGTGTCGGCGATCGGCGCCTCGCCGAGCGATCCCGACGTCGTCGTCGCCGGCGTGGAGCTGGGCGGGGTGATGCGCAGCCACGACGGCGGCCGGACCTGGTCGCCGCACCGCCGCCGCGCCGATCGCGACTGCCACGACCTGCGCTTCCATGCCCACGACGGCGACTGGGTGTACGAGGCCGGCGGCGGTGGCCCGGCGGTGTCGCGCGACGGCGGGCGGAGCTGGCGCCACCCCACGTCCGGCATGGCGGGCAGCTACTCCATGGCCTGCGCGGCGGACCCCGAGCGCCCCGAGGTCTGGTACGTGTCGGCGGCCCCGCAGATCGCCTGGCCCACGTTCTGGAAGATGCCGATCGCCCACTACGACGGCGATTCCCACACCTCGATCTACCGTTCCACCGGCGGCGCGGCGTGGGAGCGGCTCGAGGGCGGGCTGCCGCAACCGCTCGACTACATGGCCTACGCGCTCGTCACCGATCCCGACGAGCCCGGCCACGTCTATGCGGGGCTTGCCAACGGGCACGTGTGGCACTCGACCGACTACGGGGACCGGTGGACGCGGTTGCCGGTCGAGCTCGGCGGGGTGCGGCGGAGCATGGTGTTGGCATGAGCGGGCTCCGAACG
>CBDUCW010000238.1:0-4068 GCA_965365745.1 uncultured Trueperaceae bacterium | reverse complement strand
CCGGCGCATGGCGCACAGCCTGAAGTCCAACGGCGCCGACTTCGGGGTCGTGGCCCTGCGGGAGGCTGCGGCGACGCTCGAGGCCCAAGCCGCCGGCGGCGACCTCGCGCAGGCCGCCGAGCTCGCGGCGCGGATGCGCGCGGGGTTCGAGGGCGCGGTGCCGATGCTGACCACGGTGCGCGCGACGGGGCGGCTGCCGTGAGCGACGACGCGCGCGCGGCCGCCACGACCGTCCGCGCCACCGCCCCCTCGCCGACGGACGCGATCGGCTCCGCCGACGAAGCGCACGCCGGGCGCGACGAGCACGGCCGCGTGCTCGCGGTCGACGACAACCGGCTCAACCGCCTCACCCTCACCCGCAGCCTCGAACAGGCGGGGCACGAGGCGACGCCGGCGGCATCGGGGGAGGAGGCGCTGGAGCTGCTCGCACGGCAGCCCTTCGACGTCGTGCTGCTCGACCTCGTGATGCCCGGGATGGATGGCTTCGAGGTGCTGCGTCGCATCAAGGCGGATGCCTCCCTGCGCGACCTCCCGGTCGTCGTCGTGTCGGCGGTCGACGACGTCGAGAGCGCCGTCCGCTGCATCGAGATGGGCGCCGAGGACTACCTTCCCAAACCGTTCAATGCGGTGCTCCTGCGCGCCCGCGTCGGCGCGAGCCTGCGCAAGAAGCGCCTCCGCGACGTCGAGCGGGCCTACCTGGACCAGGAGATGGCGCTGCGCCAGGCCGAGCGCTTGGCGACGCTCGGACGCCTCAGCGCCGGGATGGCCCACGAGCTCAACAACCCGGCCGCTGCAGCGCGTCGCGCTGCGGCGCAGCTGCACGAAGCGGTCGACGAGTCTCGTCGCGCGTGGCGAACCTTCGGGGCCTCGGGTGTGCCCGCGGCGGCGCTGCGCGTCTTCGAGGAGCTGCTCGCCGCGTCGCCGGTCGCTCCCGAGCTCGATCCGCTGGCCCACAGCGACCGCATCGAAGAGCTCGAGGACCGCCTCGACGAACTCGGCGTCGAGGACGCCTGGCACCTCGCCCCGGCCTGGATCGACGTCGGGCGGGACCTGCAGGACGTCGAGCGGCTCGCGGCGTCGATTCCCCCGCCGGCGCTCGAGCTGGGCCTGCGAGCCCTGGTCGCCGCCGACGCCGTGCGCAGCCTCGTCGACGACGTGGCGCGCGGCACGGCCCGCGTCTCGGAGCTCGTCGACGCCCTCAAGGGCTACAGCTCGATGGACCGGGCGCCCGTGCAGCGCGTCGACGTCCCCGCCTCGCTCGAGGCGACGATCGCCGTCCTGCGCGGCCGCTTCGAAGGCGTCGACGTCCGCACCGCCTTCGCCGACGACCTGCCCACGATCGATGCCTACGAGGCCGAGCTCAACGAGGTGTGGTCGAACCTGCTCGAGAACGCGGCCGAAGCCCTGGCCGGATCGGGAACCCTTCGCGTCGAGGCGGCGCACGCCCCCGACGGCGTACGCGTGGTGATCGAGGACGACGGACCGGGCATCCCGGCGGAGCTGCTGCCGCGGGTCTTCGATCCCTTCGTAACCAGCAAGGCGCCCGGCGGCGGCACGGGGCTGGGGCTCACCACGGCGCACGCGATCGTGGTGCAGAAGCACGGCGGGGCGATCGACGTGGTCTCGGAGCCCGGACGGACCCGGCTGACCGTGCAGCTCCCGAACGAGCCGCGCGGCGAGTAGCGACCGACCGGAGCGGGAACGACCGGCCCGCGGCGTCGCTCGGACGCGCGCGGGCGGCGATCAGCCGCGCAGCACGATCAGGCCGACGAGCGCGGCGAGCAGCAGCCCCCAGAGCAGCACCGACAGCAGCGTGGCCCATCGACCGGTGCGCTCCTCGCGGAAGGTGCGGGGCGAGATCCCCTGCACGGCGAACGTGGCGATGCCGGCGAGGTTCACGCTGATCAGGTTGACGGCGAGCAGGAGCGCCGCCGCGAGGCCGGCGCCGATCTGCCCGGCGGCGACCAACATGCCCGCAGCGACCAAGGGGGGCAGCAGGGCCACCGCCACCATGACCCCGATGATTCCGCTCGGCACCCCGCTCGTGAAGCTCAGAGCCCCCGCGACCCCGGCCGCGAGCGCGATCGCCACGTTCGACACCCGAACCTCGGTGCGGTTCGCGATCTCGGGGATCTCGAGGCTCGGCTCGCCGAACAGGCCGATCGCCAGCGCCACGACGAGCGCCACGAGGATGCCGAGGAGGCCGCTGCGCAGGGCGCGTCGCGCCAGCGGAAGATCGGCCAGCGTCGCGGCCAGCGCGAGCGCGATGTTGGGTCCGAGCAGGGGCGCGATGACCATCGCGCCGATGACGATGGCCACGTCGTTGCGCAGCATGCCGAAGGCCGCCACGCTGGCGGCGATGGCCACGAGCACCAGGTACCGGAGGCTCGGCCGGGCCGCGTCGACGACATCCTGGTAGAGCTCCTCGCGGCTGAGTCGGTCGGGGGGCGGCACCGATGCCTCGTCGGATGCGGTGCCCTCGGTACCCTCCGGCTCACCGGCGGCCCCGCCCTCGCCGTCGCCGTTCTCGGCTGGATCCGGCCGTGGGAGCGTCGCCTGCACCTCGAGCAGCAGCAGACGGTAGCCCTCGTCGCCTTCGAAGCGAGCGTGCAGCGCATCCATGACGCGCTCGCTGTCGCGCACGTCGAGGAGCAGCGTGGTCTGCACCCGCCCGTCGCTCGTGGCTGCCTCCCAGCGCGAGCGCACCGTGACCGCGTCGACGTCGGCGAGCACGTCGGGGACGGGCTTTTCGGTGTACAGCAGGATGAGCCGTTCGGCCATGGCGAGTTAGGTGCGCGCGGGCACGGAGCTAGTAGCGCTCGGAGACGGTCTTGGCGAGCATGAACAGGCGCAGGTAGTCGGGACCGCCGGCCTTGGCGTTGGACCCCGAGAGCCGGTAGCCGCCGAAGGGCTGGATGCCGACGAGCGCGCCGGTGATCTTGCGGTTGATGTAGAGGTTGCCGCAGGCGAACTCGGCGCGGGCGCGGGCGATGCGGTCGCGGCTCGCGCTGCACAGGCCGCCGGTGAGCGCGTAGTCGGTGCCGTTGTGGATCTCGACGGCGTGGTCGAAGTCCCGCGCGCGCAGCACGCTGACGACGGGCCCGAAGATCTCCTCCTGGGCGAGGGGGGCGTCCGGCGCGACGCCGGCCACGACCGTGGGCTCGATGAACCAGCCCGGGCGATCGGCGGCGCCGCCGCCCACGAGCACCTCGCCCTGCTCGGGCGCAGCCCGCAGGTAGCCGAGGATCTTCTCGTACTGCGCCTCGTCGATCACGGCGCAGACGTCGCCGTCGTTCTCGGCCGCATCGAGCCTCAGGGCCTTCGTGCGCTCCACGACCTTGGCCAGCAGGTCGTCGTAGACCTCGTCCACGACGATCAGTCGGCTCATCGCCGAGCACTTCTGGCCCTGGAAGCCGAAGCCGCTCGCCACCGCCACCGCCGCGGCGTGGTCGAGGTCGGCGGTCTCGTCGACGACGAGGGCGTCCTTGCCGCCCATCTCGGCCTGCACCCGCTTGATGTGGCGCTGCCCCGGCTGCACCTTGGCGGCGCGCTCGAGGATGCGCGTACCCGTGCGCACCGAGCCGGTGAAGTTGATGAACATCGTCCGCGCGTCGTCGACCAGGGCGTCGCCGAGGTCGGCGTCGGCCCCGGTGAGCAGGTTGATCACCCCGGGCGGGAAGCCGGCCTCCTCGACGCACTCCATCATCTTCTGCGCCAGGATCGGCGTCTTGGGCGAGGGCTTGACGATCACGGTGTTGCCCACGACGACCGGGCCCACGACCGTGCCCACGAGGATCGCGAGCAGGAAGTTCCACGGCGGGATCACCACGCCGACGCCGAGCGGGATGTAGACCAGCTCGTTGTCCTCGCCCTGGTAGGGCGTGATCGGCTGCCGGCGCGCGTAGCGCAGCGCCTCGCGCGCGTAGAACTCCATGAAGTCGATCGCCTCGGCGGTGTCGCCATCGGCCTCCGCCCAGGACTTGCCGACCTCGTAGACCATCTGCGCCGAGAACTCGTGCTTGCGCAGGCGCATGATCTGCGCGGCCTTGAACAGGTACTCGGCGCGCT
>CBDUCW010000237.1:0-4083 GCA_965365745.1 uncultured Trueperaceae bacterium | reverse complement strand
GGGACGACCAAGCTCACCCTGAACGGCAAGAACGCGCGCTTCCTCGACGTCGACGAAGCGCTGTCCGGCTCGGGATTGGGGACTTCGGGGCTGTCGGTGATCGGTCAGGGCGAGATCAGCGAAGTCCTGATGGCCGATCCGGAACGGCTGCTGCAGTACGTGGCCGAGGCGGCGGGGGTGGCGCGCCTGGCCGGTCGGCGCGAGCGCACCGAGGCCCGGCTCGCGACGGCGCGGGAGCACCTCGATCGGCTCGAGGAGATCATGCAGGAACTCGCCAGCCGGCTCGAGCGGCTGCGCGAGGAGGCGGCCGAGGCCGCCCGGTTCGAGGAGCTCGAGCGCGAGGCGCTGCAGCTCCGATTCACGGCCGCCGCCGCCCGCGTCGAAGGTCTCGACGAGGAGACGAGCGAGCTCGCCGAACGCGCCGACGCGCTGCAGACCGCCCTCGAGGGCGGCAAGACGGCGCTGCGCGAGGCCACCGAACGGCGCGCTGCGGCGCGCGACGCGCTCGAGGAGCAGGAACGCGTCTACCGCAGGGCGCTGGCCGACCTCGAGCAGCGCCGCGGTACGCTCCGCGTGGCCGAGGCCACCCTCGAGGCCGCCGAGGAGCGGGTGCGCACCCTCGACGCGCGCCGCGAGGAGACCGCCGCCGAGCGGCGCCGACTCGACGATCTGACCGCACCGACACCGCCGGACGAGGACCCCGACGAGGTGCGCGAGGACCTCGCCGCGGCTCGCCGGGCGGCGCAGCGCGCCGCCGAAGCTCGCGACGCAGCACGGGCGGCGCGCGACCGTGCCGTCGAGACCTTCGAAGCGGCGCGCGAACGGCACGCCGAACTCCAGCAGCGCCGGGCGGCGACCGAAGCGCGCCACGCCGAGCTCGAACGCCAGCTCGCCGACGTGCGCGAACGGCGCGCGGCGCTCGCCGAGCCGGTGGACATCGCCGGCGCCGTCGCGGAAGCCGAGCAGGCGGCGGAGCGGCTCGTCGCCTCCGAGCAGCAGGCCGAAGCGCGGCGCGCGGCGCTCGCCGAGGCCCAGAACGAACTCGCCGCGGCCGCCGGCGAGGCGCGAGCCCGAAGCCGTGCCGCCGACCGCGCCCGCGCCGCCTACGAGGCCCGCCGCGGCTACGCCCAGGGTCCGCGCAACGCCCTGACGTCGGGCATCGACGGGGTGGTGGGCAGCGTAGCCGACCTGCTGCGCGTTCCCGAAGAGCTCCAGGCGGCGGTCGCCAGCGCCCTCGGCCGCCGCGCCGAGTACGTGGTGGTCGAGACCGCCGCCGTGGCGAAGAAGGTGCTGCGCCACGTTCGCGAGCGCGGCGGATGGGTGACGCTGCTGCCGCTCGACCTCGTCGAGGGCAGCGAACCGCGGCTTCCGGCACGCATCGAGGGGGCTGCGGGCGTGCGCGGCCTCGCCCTCGACCTGATCGACGTCGAGCCGCGCTTCGCGTCGCTCGCCCGCAACCTATTGGGCTCGACGACCGTCGTCGACACGATGGACGATGCGCTCGCCTTCGCCTCGCCCGGACGCGACCGCTGGCGGCCGCGCTTCGTCACCGTCGACGGCGACCTGCTCGAGGCGAGCGGCGCGATGACCGGGGGCAAGCGCCATCAGGGCGTCGGCGTCCTCGGGGCGGCGGCCGAGCTCGAGGAGGCCGAGGCCGCCGCGGCGTCGGCGGCGCAGGCCTCCGAAGCCCTGGAGACGAAGGTCGCCGAGCTTCAGGACGACATGCGGGCGGCGGCCGCCGCCCTCGAGCAGGCCCGGGAGCGCTCGCGCGAATCCCAGGCCGAACGCGTGGCACGCGAGCGGACCGCCGAATCGCGCGACCAGCGCGAGGCCGATTTGCAGGAGCGCGAAGAGGCGCTGGCCGCCGCCCTCGCCGAACTCGAGCGGGCGCTCGACAGCGGCGCCGCGGGGGGCGTGTCGGCAGGGGAGAGCGCCGCCGGCGGGGAAGACCCCGGCGACCTCGACGCCCTGCGGGACGCAGCCGAGCAGCGGCGCGCCGAAGCCGAACGCGCCGAGGAGGTGTACGCGGACGCCGGGAGCCTGGTCGGCGAGCTGCAGCGGCGCGTCGACCTGCTCGACGAGCGCTGGAACAGCTACCGCGCCGCTCGCGCGCAGCACGAGCGCGACGTCGAGCGGCGCGACCAGCTCGATGCGCTGCGATCGGACCTCGACGGCCGCGCCGGAGCCGCCCGCAAGGCGCTCGACGAGGCGCGCGAGGCGCGCGACGCGGCCGCCGCGGCGATGCCCACCGACGTCGATGCCAAGCAGAAGGCCTACGAAGCGGCGCGGGCCGAGGTCCGCGAGGTCGAGGCGACCCTCGATGCGCGGAGCGAGGCGCAGGCGACGCGGGGGCAGGACCTCGAGAACGTTCGCGTGACGCTGGCGCGGCGCGAGGCGGCCCTCGAGATCGCCCGCGAGGCGCTGGCCGAGTTCCCCGAGGGCGTCCCGCGCCTGGACCTGAGCGAACGCGCGGCCAAGTCCCGCCTTCGCGACGTCGAGGCCGAGCTCGAGTCGATCGGTCCGGTCAACCACCGTGCGGCGCAGGAGGCCGCCTCGGAGCGCGAGCGCTTCGAGACGCTCGAGGTCGAGACCGTGCAGGCGGCGCTGGCCGCGAGCGAGCTCGAGAGCACGCTGCAGCGGCTCGACCGCGAGACCACGGAGCGGCTCACGGCCGCGACCGACAGTCTGCGCGACCGGTACATCGCCCACATCCACCAGCTCTTCGGCGAGCGCGCGCACGCCGACATCGACGTGCTGACCGACGAGGGGCGCCCCACGGGGCTCCGGCTGGCCCTTCAGCCGCCGGGCAAGCAGACGACCGCCCTCAACCTGCTGTCGGTCGGCGAGCGGACGATGGGCGCGCTCGGCTTCCTGTTCGCGCTGATGGCCGCGGACGAGGCGGGGCTCCCGCTGGCCGTGCTCGACGAGGTCGATGCGCCGCTGGACGAGGCGAACATCCGCCGCTACACGCACTTCGTATCGGAGCGGGCGCGGCGCGGCACGCAGTTCCTGCTCATCACCCACCAGAAGGCGACCTTCGAGATCGCCGACGTCCTCTGGGGCGTGACGACCGACCAGGGGGTCAGCCGCGTGTTCTCGATCGCGCGCAGCGAGCTCGAGGGTCCGGACGCGGCGAGCGAGGCGGCCGACTAGGCACCGCGGGGGCCGGGCGTCCCAGGCGGTCGGCCGAGGAAGGAACCTGCGCGCGAGTCGAGCGGCGCCGGAGCGCGCCCGCGGCGCCGCGCGACCCTCGACTCAGTCGGCGGCGCGCTGCTCGAGCGCGGCGTAGAGCGCGGCCGCCACGCCCCAGACGGCCTCGCTGTGCTCGACGAGGGCCGGGTCGTCGAGCAGTGCGGCCGGCGCGCCCTGGTCGAGCAGCTCACGGGCATCCTCGGCGGCGACGCGATCGAGGCGGGGGAGATCGCGCCCCGCGACCTCCGCCTCCAGGAACGCCTGCGCCTCGCGCCAGGCCGCGGGTGGATCGTCGCCCTCGAGGCCGGCGGCGAGCTCGCGGCGGAGCAGGCCGAGCAGCAGGCCTCCGTAGAGGTTCCGGGCGGCCGGCGCGTGGCCGGCGACGAAGCCGGCGACGTCGTCGCGCTGAAGGCGCAGCGCCTCGGGCGCGGTCGCGTCGTAGCACTCGAGCGCGGGCGCCCCGGCCAGCACCGCGGTGCCGACGCGTTCGAGCTCGTCGGCGATGGCTTCGCGGACCATCGCGCGGTCGGGGATCGGAACGATGTACACGCGCACCGCGCCCTCGTCCTGGAGCAGCTGGGCTCCGGGCGTGCCGGCGATGGCCTCGGCCCCGTCGGCGGCCACGGTGATGCCCACGGCGTCGTCGAGCACGACGATCCACTCGGCGTCGCCGCGGTCGGACGAGGCCTCGGTCGCCGCGGGCTCGCCGGTGGAGGGGACGGCCGGGGCGGGGGCGAGCCATTGCAGCTCCGCGTCGCGGCACAGGTGATGGGCGATCAGCAGGGAACCGGGGTGCGCAGGGATCACGCCGCCGAGCGTACCTCAGAAAATCCGTGCAGGACGGGGCTCCGCGAACCGAGGCGCTGAGAGGCCCGTGAAGGGCCTTCGAGC
>CBDUCW010000236.1:0-4095 GCA_965365745.1 uncultured Trueperaceae bacterium | reverse complement strand
ACGTCTGGGAAGACACCACCGACAGCGTCACCTGGGCCGACGGCCTCGACATCGCCGGCACCACCGACTACGGCGTGTACTGGACCGTGGGCCTCGCGGACGGGGCTCGGCGCGTGGGGTTCATCGTGCACCGAGGAGACGAGAAGGATCCCGGACCCGACATGTTCCTCGAGCTCGACGCGATGGGCCGCGAGATCTGGCTGATCTCGGGCTCGGCGACCGTCTCCAGCGAGCGACCCGACATCCGTACGGCGGGCTCGGGCGACCTGTCCCAGGCCCAGGCCCATTGGGTTCGGGCCGACACCGTGGCCTGGGACGTCGGCGCCGTGGTTCCCGGCACCGCCTTCGCGCTGCATGCGGCCGCCGACGGTCGGCTCGAACTCGCGCCCGACGGCGTCGAGGGCGGCGAACGGGTGACGCTGACGCTCGACCCGGCCGGCCTTCCGGCCGACGTGCGAGAGCGCTTCCCCCACCTCGCCGATCACGCCGCCCTGCGGCTCTCGGACGACGACGCGCGGCGAGCCGGCGACCTGCTGCGAGGGCGCGTCGCCGTCTCGATGCAGGCGGCGGGCGCCGTCCTCGACGCCACCGGGCTGCAGATCCCGGGCGTGCTCGACGACCTCTATGCCGCCGCTGCCCGGTCGCGTCCGCTCGGTCCGACGTGGCGCGACGGCGTCCCGTCGCTCGCCCTGTGGGCACCCACCGCCGTGGACGTCCGCCTCCACCGCTTCGACGGCCTGCACGGCGCCGAGCCCGAGATCGCACCGATGGTCCGCGACGACGCCGCCGGCATCTGGACGCTGGCCGGACGACCGGACTGGGCCGGCGACAGCTACCTCTACGAGGTGACCGTGTTCGCGCCGAGCACGGGCCGAATCGAGACGAATCTCGTCACCGACCCCTACAGCGTGTCGCTGACGACCAACAGCGCCCGCAGCCAGCTGATCGACCTCGCCGATCCGTCGCTCGCCCCGGAGGGGTGGAGCCGCGTCGCCAAGCCGCCGCTGGCCAAGCCCGAGGACAGCACGATCTACGAGGTTCACCTGCGCGACTTCAGCGTCGGCGACGCGGGCGTGCCGGCCGAGCACCGGGGCACCTACCTCGCCTTCGGTCACCCGGAGTCCGCCGGCATGCGCCATCTCGCCGCCCTTCGCGAGGCCGGCCTGAGCCACTTGCACCTGCTGCCCACCTTCGACATCGCCACGATCGACGAGGACCCCGGCGCGCGCATCGAGCCCGCCATCGAACCGATCGAACGCCCCTCGGCCTCGACCGCGCCCCAGGCCGCGATCGACGCCGTTCGCGACCGCGACGCGTTCAACTGGGGCTACGACCCGTGGCACTACAACGTCCCCGAAGGCAGCTACAGCACCGACGCCGACGGGGCCCGGCGCATCCTCGAGTTCCGCACGATGGTCCGCGACCTGAACCGCGCCGGCCTGCGGGTCGTGGTCGACGTCGTGTACAACCACACCAACAGCGCCGGCCAGGCCGAGCGCTCGGTGCTCGACCGGATCGTGCCGGGGTACTACCACCGGCTCGACGCCCGCGGCTTCGTCACCACGAGCACCTGCTGCCCCAACACGGCCACCGAGCACGCGATGATGGAGAAGCTGATGCTCGACTCGGTGCGCCTGTGGGCCACGGCGTACAAGGTCGACGGCTTCCGCTTCGACCTGATGGGGCACCACATGCGCCGCAACATGGTCGCGGTTCGCGAGCTCCTCGACGGCTTGACGCTCCAGCGCGACGGCGTCGACGGCGACGCCATCTACGTCTACGGCGAAGGCTGGAACTTCGGCGAGGTCGCCGACAACGCCCGCGGCGTGACCGCGACCCAGCTCGACATGGGCGGCGTCGGCATCGGGACCTTCTCCGACCGGCTGCGCGACGCGGTCCGCGGCGGCGGCTGCTGCCCGGACGGCGCCGACCTGTTCACCCAGGGCTTCGGCAACGGGCTCGCGGCGCGTCCGAACGCGGTGGACCCGCGCAGCGACGACCAGCGCCGCGCCGACCTCCTCCTCGCGGCCGACCAGATCCGCGTCGGCCTGGCGGGCAACCTGCGGGACTACCCGCTCGTCGACCGCTTCGGCGACGCGGTCACCGGTGCCGACGTCCCCTACTTCGGGCAGCCGGGCGGCTACGCGCTCGACCCGCAGGAGGTCATCACCTACGTCAGCAAGCACGACAACCAGACGCTGTGGGACATCAACGCGTTCGCGATCCCCACGGACGCCCCGATGGCCGACCGCGTCCGCTACCAGCAGATCGGGCTGAGCCTGGCCGCCTTGTCGCAGGGCGTGCCCTTCTTCCAGGCCGGCAGCGACCTGCTGCGGTCGAAATCGCTCGATCGCAACAGCTACAACTCGGGCGACTGGTTCAACCGGCTCGACTTCACGGGCCAGAGCACAGCCTGGGGGGTCGGGCTCCCCATCGCCAGCGAGAACCGGCGCAATTGGCAGTACATGCGACCGCTGCTCGAGGACCCGGCCCTGCTCCCCGATCCGGCCGACATCGACGCCAGCGCCGCCCGCTTCCGCGAGTGGCTGCGGATCCGCAGCAGCAGCGAACTGTTCCGGCTTCCGACGGCCGCGGACGTGATCGCGCGCGTCGCGTTCCACAACGTGGGGCCCGACCAGGTCCCCGGCGTGATCGTGATGAGCCTGCACGACGACCTCGCCGACGCCGCCGACCTCGATCCCGAACGCGAGCTCGTCGTCGTCGCCGTGAACGCCACGGACGCGCGGCGGACGCTGCGGATCCCCGCGTTGGCGGGCCTCGATCTGCGTCTCCACGCGGTCCAGGCGACCGGAGACGACCCGTTGCTGGCGACGGCGGCGTCGTATCAGGCGTCGGGAGCGCTGAGCCTCCCGCGCTTGACCACGGCGGTGTTCGTCCTCCGTCAGGCGAGCGAGCGCAGCCCCTAGGAAGCGCGAACCCCGATCCCTGGATGCCCTTCGCGCCTGAAGCGAAGGGCATCGCGCCGGCACCGCCCGCGTTTGCGGCACCCCACGGGGGCGATCTCCCGCCAAGGCGACGGCGCCGGGCTGCGCGACCGCCCCTGGGCCCCGGCCCGGGCGCACGGGACGCCCGGGTATCGTCGGGCATGCCGCGCATCTTCGTCAGCCGCCGCGTGCCCGACGGGGCGCTCGATCCGCTCGCCGCCCTCGACCGGCCCGCCGACGACCCGCTTCGGCTCGAGATCCGCGAGGGCGACGACGCGATTCCGCGCCCCGAACTGCTCGAGCGAGCCGCGGGCGCCGATGCCCTCGTCGTGTTCCTCAGCGACACCGTCGACGAGGAGCTTCTCGAGGCGGCGGGGCCCCAGCTGCGCATCGTCGCGAACTACGCCGTCGGCTACGACAACGTGGATCTGCATGCCTGCCGTGCCCGGGGCGTCGCCGTGTCGAACACCCCCGGCGTGCTGGACGACGCCACGGCCGCCCACGCCATGACCCTGCTCTTGGCCGCCGCGCGGCGAGTCCCGGAGGGGCATGCTCGGCTGCGGGCCGGTTCCTGGAGCGGCTGGAAGCCCACCGAGCTGCTCGGCACCGAACTGGCCGGCGGCACGCTCGGCATCGTCGGCCTGGGGCGGATCGGGCTCGCCTTCGCGAAGCGGATGCGGGGCTTCGACATGCGCGTGCGCTACCACAACCGGTCGCGCGACGAGGACGCCGAGCGGCAGCTTCGCGCCCTCGGCGTCGACGCCGCTTGGGCGCCGGACCTGTCCGCGCTGCTGCCCGAGGTCGACGCCCTGTCGCTGCACTGCCCGCTGACCGACGCCACGCGGCACCTGATCGGGGCCGACGAACTGCAGGCGATGAAGTCCAGCGCGATCCTGGTCAACACCGCGCGCGGCGCCGTCGTCGACGAATCCGCGCTCGTCGCCGCGCTCCGAGGCGGCGCCATCGCCGCCGCCGGTCTCGACGTCTTCGAGCACGAACCGGAGCTGCACCCGGGGCTGCTCGAACTCGACAACGTCGTGCTCACGCCTCACCTCGGGTCGGCCACGGTCGCCGCTCGCACCGCGATGGGGCGGCTCTGCGCCGAGGCGATCGCCGCGGTGATGGCTGGCGGAACGGTGCCGCACCTGCT
>CBDUCW010000235.1:0-4116 GCA_965365745.1 uncultured Trueperaceae bacterium | reverse complement strand
TGAAGCCGCGGAAGGGCGGCGACGGACGCATGAGGCGCGACGTGAATTCGGGGTGCGACTGCAGCCCCAGGTAGAAGGGGTGGCTCTCGAGTTCGATCGCCTCGACGAGCCCCTCGCCACGGCCTTTCATGCCCGGCGTGACCCCGGAGACGGTCATCCCCGCGGCGCGCAGTTCGTCGACGTAGGCCGGGTTGACTTCGTAGCGGTGCCGGTGGCGCTCGTCGACGACGAAGGCGTCGCTGGTCGCGTCGAGGTCGTGGCCGGAGGTCGCGGCCGCCGGCTTCGCATAGAGCTCGGCGAGCCGGGTGCGCGGACGAACCTCCATGGGCCAGCTCCCCAGGCGCATCGTGCCGCCCATCCCCTCGACCTCGAGCTGTTCCGGCATCAGGTCGATCACGGGATGCGGCGTGTACGGGTCGAACTCGGTGCTGTTCGCCCCCTCGAGCGTGGCCACGTTGCGGGCGAATTCGATCACCGCGACCTGCATCCCCAGGCAGATCCCGAGGTAGGGGATGCCACGCTCGCGGGCGAAGCGCGCGGCGCGCACCTTGCCCTCGATTCCGCGCACGCCGAAGCCGCCGGGGACGAGGATGCCGTCGTAGGCGCCGAGCGGCTCCAGGTTGCCCTCGACGTCTCCGTCCACGAGGTCCTCGGCCGAGACCCACTCGATGTCGACGGCCGCCTCGTTGGCGATGCCGGCGTGCTTGAGGGCCTCCATCAGGCTCAGGTAGGCGTCGGGCATCGCCACGTACTTGCCCACCACCGCGATGCGGACGCGGCGGTCGGGCTGGCGCAGGACGCGCACCGCTTCCTGCCAGACGCGCAGCTCGGGGGTGACCTTCTCGAGGCTGAGGCGACGCTCGACGAAGCGGCCGATCCCCTGCTGCTCGAGCATTTCGGGCACCGCATAGACGACGTCGGCGTTGTAGGCGTTGAACACATCGCGCGCTTCGACGTTCGCGAACAGCGCGATCTTGCGCCGCGACTCCTCGGGCACCTGCGTCCCGCTGCGCACGATGAGCGCGTCGGGCTGGATCCCGAACCCGCGGAGCGACGCCACCGAGTGCTGCGTGGGCTTCGTCTTGTACTCCTCGCTGGTGCCGAGGTACGGCAGCAGCGTGACGTGGATGTAGAGCGTGTTCTCGCGGCCGACCTCGAAGCGGAGCTGGCGGATCGCTTCGAGGAAGGGGAGCGACTCGATGTCGCCGACCGTGCCGCCGACCTCGACCAGGACGATCTCGGCCGAAGCCTCTTCGCCGGCCTCGACGATGCGCTCCTTGATCTCGTCGGTGACGTGGGGGATCACCTGCACGGTCTGCGAGAGGTAGTCGCCGCGGCGCTCCTTCTCGATGACGCTCTGGTAGACCTGGCCGGTGGTGATGTTGTTCGAGCGCGACAGGTCGATGTCGAGGAAGCGCTCGTACGTGCCGATGTCGAGGTCGGTCTCGGCACCGTCGGTGGTGACGAAGACCTCCCCGTGCTCGTACGGGCGCATCGTGCCCGCATCGACGTTGATGTAGGGGTCGATCTTCACCGCCGTCACGCGGTAGCCCCGTGCGCGCAGCAGCGCGCCGATGCTCGACGTCGAAATGCCCTTGCCGAGGGAGCTGACCACCCCGCCCGTGACGAAGATGTATTTGCGGTCCATGGCACCACCTTCCACGGGCCCACAGCGTACCACCGTCCGCCGCGCCGACCGTCGCGCGCTCCATCGGGCGGCCGATGCCCTGTGGTACGCTCCGCGGGATGCATCGAGGCCGTCACCGTCGCTCTTCGTGTCGCACAACGTCGTCGCGCCGTCGCGCGGCGCACCCGTGGGTCCTGGGCGGACCGTGCGGGACTCCGCTCGGCGCGCGCATCCTGCGCCGGTCGGGGACGCGCTGATCGCGGGGGGCTCTGTGGATCGCAAGGGGATCCTGTTCGTGATGACCGGGGCGTCCGGGGTGGGCAAGGACACGATCCGGCAGGCGGCGCTCCCGGACATGGGCGACGTCCACTACTCGGTGTCGGCCACCACGCGCGAGCGGCGGCCGGGCGAGGTGCACGGCAAGCAGTACTACTTCCACTCGACGGACGAGTTCGAGTCGCTGATCGCCAACGACGGGTTGCTCGAGCACGCCGAGTACGTCGGCGACTACTACGGAACCCCGCGCGCCCCGGTCGAGGCGGCCCTCGCTCGGGGGCAGGACGTGCTGCTCGAACTCGAGCTCGTCGGCGCACGCGAGGTCAAGCGCAAGGTCGACGACGCGGTGATGATCTTCATCGCACCGCCCACGCTGATCGAACTCGAGCGGCGCCTCCGCGGCCGTGGAACCGACAGCGAAGCGAAGATCCAGAAGCGCCTGAGTCGCGCCCGCGCCGAAATCAAGGCGGTCCGCGAATTCGACTACGTCGTGGTGAACGACGAACTCGACATCGCCGTGCGCGACTTCCTGAGCATCCTGTGGGCCGAGCGCGCGCGGGCCGATCACCTGACCGACCAAGAGGTCGCGACCTTCCTGAAGGAGCTGTAGGCCGCACGGCCCGGGCGGGTGTGCGACGGCTGCTTGCGCTTGCGTCCCCTATACTCGAGAACGTTCCCGACGACTTCCGGACGCTCGCGTCCGAGTTCACCCCCCTCCGGAGGACCGCATGTCGCAAGAAGGATTCGACGAACTCATGGCGCTGACCGATTCGCGCTACCGGCTCTCGCTGATCGTGGCGCGCCGCGCCGCCCAGCTCAAGGGCGGGATCCCCACCACGCTGGACCCCGACGAGCTCCCGCGCACGAAGAACACCGTGACCCTGGCCATGAAGGAGCTGCAGTACAAGCGCGGCATCAGCTGGGGCCCCGATCTCCCTTCGACCGAGGAGCTGCGCCGCAGCCACGATCGGGCGAAGCGGGCCGAGAACCGGCTCGACGAGGACTGAGCTCCGGCTTCGACGGGGCAGCGGTCGCGGGCGGCCGCTCGACCGTCGATCCCGCTCGAGAGCGCGCGCCCCGTGCCCCCTGAAGCCCGCGATCCCGTGAGTGCCGCGCGGTCCACGCCGCGCGGGCGGCTCGTGGTCGCAGCCGGCGGCGGGGTCGCAGCGCTCAAGACGCCGTCGCTGCTTCGGCGTCTGCGCGAAGCGGGCTTCGAGGTCCGGGCCGCCGCGACCGACGACGCCTACCACTTCGTGCCGCGCATGGCGCTGGCCGCGGCGGCCGGGGGCGAGGTGCTCGACCGCGACCTCTGGTTTCGCCCCGACGGCGAGGCGCGGCACCTGAGCTGGGCCTCGTGGGCCGACGGCCTGGTGGTCGCCCCCGCGACCGCCGATCTGCTGGCGTCGATCGCCCTGGGACGGGCGGACGACGTGGTGTCGGCGCTCGCGCTCGGCGGGCCGCCGGTGCTGTTCGCGCCGGCGATGAACAGCGCGATGTGGAAGCACGCCGCCGTGCAGCGCAACGTCGAGCGCCTGCGGGCCGACGGGCACGCCTTCGTGGGCCCGGCGACGGGCTCGCTCGGCACGGTGCACGAGGCGCCCGGCGTGGGGCGGATGAGCGAGCCCGAAGCGATCGTCGACGCGGTCGCGCGGTGGATGGGCCCCGGCGACATGGCAGGGCTGCGGGTGCTGGTGTCGGCCGGGCCGACGCGCGAGTACGCCGACCCGGTCCGGTTCCTCTCGAATCCCAGCTCGGGGAAGATGGGGTACGCGGTGGCCGCCGCGGCCCTCGCCCGCGGCGCCGACGTCGACCTCGTCTCCGGCCCGTCGACCGAGACGCCGCCCGAGGGCGCCGACCTGGTGCGGGTGACCACGGCCGAGGAGATGCTCGCGGCGCTCGAGGCGGCCTACGATCGGTGCGATGTGCTGGTGATGACCGCGGCCGTCGCCGATTGGCGCCCCGCGGAGGTGGCGACCGAGAAGCAGCCCAAGGGGGGCGACGCGCGATCGCTCGAGCTGGTTCGGACCCCCGACATCCTGGCGAGGACCCGGCGGACCTCGTCCCGGCTGAGGACCACGGGCATGGCCCGCCGGTGCTTGGCCCGGACCAGGTCGTCTAGCCAGGGCAGCTCGGCCTCCAGGACATGACGGTAGAGGAACAGGATGGCCGCCAGGGCCTGGTTCTGGGTGGCGGCGGCGACCTCGCCCTCGGTG
>CBDUCW010000234.1:0-4119 GCA_965365745.1 uncultured Trueperaceae bacterium | reverse complement strand
TCGCCGGCCTGGTGAAGGGCGCCAGCCAGGGCGAGGGGCTGGGCAACCAGTTCCTCGCCAACATCCGCGAAGTGTCGGCCATCGCCCACGTGGTGCGCTGCTTCGAGGATCCCAACGTCGTGCACGTGGCCGGTGCGGTCGATCCGCTGGCCGACATCGAGACGATCGAGACCGAGCTCGCGCTGGCCGACCTCGCCACGCTCGAGAAGCGCATGGAGAAGCTGCGTCGCTCGGCCAAGGGCGACCCCGACGACGCCGATCTTCTCGTCGTCGTCGAGCGCCTCGCCGAGGCCCTCGGCGACGGCGTCCCGGCGCGGGCGGTCGGCGTCGACGTGCCGGCCGAGCTCAACCTGCTCACGGCGAAGAAGGTCGTGTACGTCTGCAACGTCGACGAGGCCTCGCTCGAGGACGACGGGACGAGCAACGCCTGGGTGCAGGCGGTGCGCGACCGCGCCGCCGACGAGGGCTCCGAGGTCGTGGTCGTCTCGGCCAAGATCGAGGAGGAGCTCGCGGAGCTCCCGGAGGACGAAGCGGCGGAGTTTCTCCGCGAGCTCGGCGCCGAGCGCTCGGGGCTGGAGCGCCTGATCCAGCGCGGCTACGACGTGCTCGACCTGCTGACCTTCCTCACCGCCGGCGAGAAGGAGGTCCGGGCGTGGACGGTCGAACGCGGTGCGACGGCGCCGGAGGCCGCCGGGACGATCCACACCGACATGGAGCGCGGCTTCATTCGGGCCGAGGTGATCGACTGGCAGAAGCTGGTCGAGGCCGGGTCGATGGCCGAGGCGAAGCGGCGCGGGTGGGTCCGGACCGAGGGCAAGGACTACGTGGTTCGCGACGGGGACGTGATGCGAATCCTGTTCAACGTCTGAACGCCGTCATCTCACAGGCTCGACCGCCCGGCCGTGGCTTTCGGAGCGCAGCATCGTAGCGCACGCAGGTGTGCCGTCGGCCGAGCTTTTCGATAATGCCGGCATTGACAGCCGCGCTCGCATCACGAGCGCCCCACGACGTCTTCGGGGCAGTCGAGAAGGAATGCAACGCCCATGACCACATCCACGATCGAACGACCTGCGCAGCAGGACGCGACCACCTTCGCGCCCGGGGAGATCATCCTCTTCCCCGGTCCACCCGACCGCGTGCTCCGCGTCGAGGAAGGCCTCGTGCGCGTGCACACCGTCGACGACGACGGCAACGGCCTCACCCTCCGCTACGTCAAGCCCGGCGGCTACTTCGGCGAGGAGGCCCTCGTCGGCCTCGAGCGTCGCTACTTCGCCGAGGCCGTCACCGAGACCACGGTGGAAGAGGCCGCCGATCCGCGCGACGACGGTCTCGAGGCCCCCATGCTCACCGCCCACCTCGTCGAGGCGCTCGAGACGATGTACCGCTCGTTGCACCGCCTCGCGGGCAAGCGCCTCCGGGCGCGGATCGCCGCCGAGCTGCTCGAACTGCGCGACAGCGCGATCGCCTCGGTCGACGACGAGGGGCGCGCCGTCGTGCACATCACGCACGACGACCTGGCCGCCGCCGTCGGCTCGGTGCGCGAGACCGTGACGAAGGTCATCGGCGAGTTGGCGCGCTACGGCGCGCTCGAGTCGGGCTACGGCAAGGTCGTGCTCCGCGACGTGGCGCGGCTGCGCGAGGTCGCCGGGGACTGAGCCTCCGCAGCGCTCGGTCGGCGCTTCGATCCCCGCGGCGACGCCGCGCGCTACTCTCGCGACGGCGGCTCGACGTCGACGCCGAGCCAGCGCGCGGCGTCCGCAGGCGTGTCGATGTCGCGCTGCGCGGCGCGCGACAGGAAGATGCGCGCGACCTCGGGCGCACGTCGGGCGAGCGCCTTGGCGCTGCCGTCGTCGGGGAGGGCGCCGACGGCACCGAACAGCGATGCGGCCAACGCCACGGGCACGCCGTCGTTGCCGTCGCCGTAGCGCGACACGGCGATCGGAACGCGCGGGCCGAGCGCCTCGAGCAGTGCGGCGAGGTGGGCCGCGGGCACGAAGGGCTGATCGGCCAACAGCAGGAGCGCCCGCGCCGTGCCGCGCGGCACGGCGCCGAAGCCCGCGCGGATGCTCGTGCCCATGCCGCGCTCCCAGTCCGGATTCGTCACCACCGCCGCGCCCGAACGCCGCGCCTCGGCGGCGTAGGCGTCGGCAAAAGCGCCCACGACGACGATCACGTGGGGAGCGACCTCGTGGGCCACGCCGATCGCCCCCGCCAGCAGGCTGGCGCCGCGGTGCGGGAGGAGCAGCTTCGGCGTACCCTCCATGCGGCGGCTCCCGCCGGCCGCGAGCACGATGGCGACGGTCGCCGCCGCTGCCGACCGCTCAGGCATCGGCACGGGCGAGGTGCACGGGCCCCTCGCGGTCTCGGAGGAAGCCCGCGCGATAGCCGCCGCGGACGGCGATCAGCTCGGCCATCACGCTGACCGCGATCTCCTCGGGGGTGTCGGCCCCGATGTCGACGCCGATCGGGGTGTGCACGCGCTCGAGCTGCTTCGCGTCGAGGTCGATGCCGCGCTCCGCGAGGCGATCGCGGATCGTCTCGAAGCGCGAGCGGGGGCCGAGCAGGCCGAGGTAGGCGGCTTCGCGCTCGAGCGCGAACGCGAAGCTCTGCACGTCGCGCTCGAGGTGGTGGTTCATCACGATCACGTAGGCCCGCGCCGGCACCTCGACGCGGTCGGCGAACTGCTCCGGATGGCTTCGCACGAGCTCCGCCCCGGGGAACCGGTCCTCGGTCACGAAGGCGGGGCGGGCATCGACCACGGTGACGTCGAAGCCGAGGCCGCGGGCCTGCGCCACCACCGGGATGGCGTCGTGCCCGGCCCCGAAGACGAGCAGCCGCGGCGGGGGGTGCGTGACGTCGACGAAGATCTCGGCCCGCGCGCCGGAGGGGAGGTCGACGCGGTGCAGCGTCGACCGCGCTTCGACGGCGTCGAGCGCCGATCGCGCCTCGGCCACGAAGCGCCGATCGAGCGACGCCGACCCGAGGCTGCCGACCGCTTCGGAGATCCCGTCGACGAACATCCGCGCGCCGGGCATCGGCGCGGCGAGGTCCGGCCCGTCCGGCGTAGCTCCGGGCCGTGCGGGCTCACGTGCGGCAGTGGCAGCGCGCGCGGCCGCGTCGGGCGGCAGGACCCGAACGACGGAGAGCAGCGCCGCCGGGCGCTTGCGCTCGACCGCCTGGCACCAGCTGCGGAATGCGGGGCTCGGGGCGTACGCTTCGATGAAGACCTCGACCGAGCCTCCGCAGCCGAGGCCGAGGCCCCACACGGCGTCCTCGTCGAGATCGAAACGCCGCAGCACGGCCCGTCCGCTCTGCAGGACGCCGATTCCGATCTCGGCCACCTCGGGCTCGAGGCAGCCGCCCGAGATCGTGCACACCTGCCGCCCGTCGGGGTGGATGAGCATCGTGGCGCCCTCGCGTCGATAGGCCGACCCGTCGACCGCCACCACCGTGGCGATCGCCGCGCGACCGCCGGCCTCGTCGACGGCCCGCAGCGCGCGGATCAGGTGCAGGGCTTCATGCATGGAGGTCTCCTGGCGGCAGCGCCGAGGCGTTGCCGAGCGGTGCCGGTCGCGGCGGCGACGCGCGGCCGGGGAGCGGTGCGGCGCCTGGGAACGGCGCGACGGCCCTCGCGCCGTGCTTCGGTGGGGCTTCGGTGGCGCCGCTGGCGGGTGCGGTCATGGGTGGTGGCTTCGGCGGGGCCTCGGTGGGGCTTCGGTGGGGCTTGGTCGGCGGCGAACGTCGATGATCGACGCCGCGAGCTTCGCGCGCCCGAGGCGGCGACCACTGTAGCGCGCGCCGCCGTCGGGCGCGTCGGTCCGGTCGCGCGGTCCCCGGACCGTGCGGCGGCGCGATCGGACCCGGCCGCGCGCGTAGACTGCGCTCGAATCCCGATCCCCCGCGCTGCCGCCCGACGAGGAGGCCCCCCCATGCCCGAACCCACTTCTCCCCCGAGCCGAGACACGGCGGGGCCCCGCTCCGCTGCCGAAGCCGCACCCGACCGACCGGCGACCTCGAGCGGTCGCGACGACCACCGCGCGGCCGCACCGGAGGCGGTGACGATCGCCCTGGTGACCATCAGCGACACGCGCACGACCGAGACCGACGCGAGCGGCGACT
>CBDUCW010000233.1:0-4124 GCA_965365745.1 uncultured Trueperaceae bacterium | reverse complement strand
TTTCTCCCTGTTCATCGTATGGCCGAACGGGGGGGTGGAGAAGGGACCCCGATGAAGGCGTCTTCATGCAGGGGCCGGTAGGCAGGGGCGGCGGGCCGTTCGGCGCGATTCGATCGGGGACCGCCTGCGGCGGGGCGGGTCGGACGGTGTGAAAGACACGTGCGAGAAGCGATTCACAAACGCATATCGCGTGACTTCTGCCACAAGCAGATCGCGATCCCTACTCCCCCGCGCCGTCGGTTTCGCGGTCGTAGATGGTGACGAGGTAGGGCAGATCGGTCTGGTGGTAGCGACCGCGCTCGTCGTACCAGTAGATGTAGGCGCCCGCCGCTTGATTGCCGCTCTCCGAGGCGGCGGCCGCGCGAGTGACCTTGCCGTCGACCTCGCCGCGGAAGATCTCGGTGCCGTCGAGGCTGTAGAGCGTGATGTACATGCGGGCGTTCGTGAAGTCCTGGATCGAGCGACGGATGCGGTTCTGGGTCTCGTTGCGGCAGCCGGCGAGCAGCAGCACGAGGATCGCCAGGCCCGCGACCACGGCGAGGCGTCGGCGCGCGTGAGCGCGCGAGTTCGGCCCGCCGCTGCGTCGACCGGACCGGCCGGAAGGGGTGGATCGGGGGGTGGGGGAGAGCTCGGCCATACGAGGCGTTCCTTTCGGGGAGGTGCGGCGCGAAACGGGCGGCGCGGTGGCCCTCGGCGACCGAGGGCGCACGACGCTCTTGCCGAATTGTAGGGGCGCACGCGCCGCGCGACACCCTCCTTTCGGCGGACGGCGCCGCGAGGGGTGATCGGGATCGCTGCGCAGGTCGGCCCCGGCGACGGCGCGGCGTCGACCGCCGAAGCGCGCCGGAAGGCGCCCGACCGAGGCGCCCTCGAAGTGCACGAAGCCCGACCTGGACGGTGTTCTCTGGGGGATACGGGGAGACTCAGATAATGTATAGTGCCGCCGTGACCGGTCGATCCCTCAAGAACCCCTACGAGGTGCTTGGCGTCCCCCGCGATGCCGACGCCGACGCCATCAAGCGGGCCTACCGCAAACTGGCCATGGAGTACCACCCCGACCGAAACCCCGGCGACGAAGCGGCCGAGGAGCGGTTCAAGGAGATCAGCGAGGCGTACGCCACGCTGCGGGATCCCGACACCCGGGCCCGCTACGACCGGTACGGCGACGCGGCGCCGGGCCGCGGTCCCTCCGGGCGGCCCGACTTCGACACCGTCGATTGGCAGCAGGTGTTCCGCGAGGCCGACATCCGCATCGACTGGGATGCCCGCAGCGGAGCGCCGCGGACCGGAAACGCGGTCTTCGACGCCCTCTTCGGGGCGATGACCGGGATGTTCCGGAACGCGGGGCTGCTGCCCGGCGAAGACCGCCGGGTCGAGCTGTCCGTGCCGTTCGACGTCGCACGCAGCGGGGGCGAGATGCGCGCTCGCATCCCCGGACCCAGCGTGTGCCCCGCGTGCAAGGGAACGCGCCGGCAGGGGATGCAGCCCTGCGGAACGTGCCGCGGCCAGGGCGTCCTGCCCCGCGGATCGGAGCTCCTCGTCAACGTGCCCGCCGGGGTCCGCGACGGGCAGAAGTTGCGGCTGCGCGGCCTCGGCGGCCCCGGGAGTCCGCCCGGCGACGCGCTGGCCGTCGTGCACATCGAACTTCCCGCACGAACCCACCTGGTCGGCAACGACCTCCACGCCGACGTCCACGTCACGCCGCTCGAGGCCGGGCGCGGCGTGCGCACGGTCGTGGGCGGCGTCGAGGTCGATCTCGAACCCGATCTCCGCGACGGCGAGCAGCGCCGCGTGCCCGGGGGAGGCCTCTCGGGCGGCGACCTCGTCGCGACCATCCACCACGACGTCTGGCGAGGTCTGGGTCGCGCGGTCCGCGACTGGCTTCAGCGCAAGGAGGTGACGTCGGCCGCATGAGCGACGACGCGCAGAACCCCGAGCAGGAGAACGACGCCGGCATCGACCGCGACAAGCCGCTCTACGTGATCAGCGTGGCCGCCGAACTCGTCGACATGCATCCGCAGACGCTCCGCCTGTACGAACGCAAAGGGCTCATCGAGCCGTCGCGTTCGGCGGGGAAGACGCGACTCTATTCGCAGCGGAACATCGAGCAGCTGCGCGAGATCCGACGGCTGACGCAGGAGCTCGGCGTCAACCTCGCGGGCGTCGAAGAGATCATCAAGCTGCGCGAGAAGCTCGATTCGCTGCAGTCGAACATGGAGACGCGCATCACCAGCCTGCAGAAGCAGCTGCAGGGGCGCATGGCCTCGATCAAGGGGCAGTTGCCCGCCTCGCTCGATCACGACGACATCGAGGAGCTCGTCGGTTCGGAGGACGAGCCCGAGGGGTGACCCGGCCGCCGGGCGTTCCGGCGCCGGCCCCCGCTGCGCGCGGCCCCCGGGCTCGGTTCGCCGCACGGCCGCCCGGGACCGCCCGATCCCGACGGTATACTTTCGCCATGCCCAGCCGCGACCTCGATCGCATCCTCCAGGCCCGGCGAGACGACGACCTCGCCGGCCTCGTTCGTTTCCTCGAAATCCCGTCGGTCAGCACCGACCCCGCCCACGAAGACGACATCCGCGCCGGCGCCGACTTCCTCGTCGAGGAGCTGCGCGACCTCGGCTTCGCCGCGGACGCCCACCCCACGGCGCGCCACCCCGTCGTGGTGGCCCGCCGCGACGTCGATCCGTCGCTGCCGACCGTGCTCGTCTACGGGCACTACGACGTGCAGCCGCCCGACCCGCTCGAGCTCTGGAACAGCCCTCCGTTCGAGCCGACGATCGTCGACGGCGCGGTGGTCGCGCGCGGCGCCTGCGACGACAAGGGGCAGGTCTACGCCCACGTGCGCGGCGCCGGGGCGCTGCTCGAGCGCGATGGCGAACTCCCCGTGAACCTGATCTTCCTCGTCGAGGGCGAGGAAGAGATCGGCAGCCCCAACCTCGGCGCCTTCGTCGCCGAGCACGCGGACGACCTCGCCTGCGACGTCGTGGTGATCAGCGACGGCGCCATGGCCGGGCCCGGCGTGCCGACGATCACCTACGGGCTCAAGGGCCTGGCCTACCTCGAAGTTCGAGTTCGGAGCGCCGGACGCGACCTCCACTCGGGGTCCTACGGAGGCGGCGTCCCGAACGCCGTGGGCGCGCTCGTCGACATGCTCGCCACCCTCAAGGGCGACGACGGCCGCATCCGCGTGCCGGGCTTCTACGACGCCGTCCGCGACATCGACGAGCACGAGCGGGAGACGATGGCCCGCGCCCCCTTCGACGCCGAGGCGTTCAAGGCCTCGATCGGCGTCCGGGCGACGCCCGGCGAGGCCGGCTACAGCCTCATCGAGCGGCTCTGGGCGCGGCCCACGCTCGACGTCAACGGCATCGGCGGCGGCTTCCAGGGCGAGGGCTCGAAGACGGTGATCCCCGGCGAGGCGATGGCCAAGGTCAGCTGTCGCCTGGTGCCCGACCAGGATCCCGTCGACATCACCGCGAAGGTCGGCGCCCATCTGCGCGCCGTGGCGCCCGAAGGGGTCGAGGTCGAGGTCATCGATCTGCACGGCGGGCACCCGGCGATCACGCCGCTCGACGCACCCGAGACGAGGCTCGCGGCCGCCGCGCTCGAACGGGCGCACGGGCGCGAGGTGACCTTCGTGCGCACCGGCGGCACGATTCCGGTGGTGTCCGACTTCCAGCGCAAGCTCGGCGTCGGCGTCGTGCTCGTCGGGATGGGACTCGAGTCCGATCGGATCCACGCACCGAACGAGAAGTTCGATCTGAAGAATTTCTACGACGGCATCCGGACCAGCGCCGCGCTGCTCGAATCCTTCGCCGGCCTCGGCCGCGGCTGAGCCGTGCCCGTCCGCCTCCGCTCCCTCACCCTCCACGGCTTCAAGAGCTTCGGGAACCGCACCCACATCGATCTGCACCCGGGCGTCAGCGCGATCGTCGGCCCGAACGGCTCCGGCAAGAGCAACCTCATCGACGCGCTGCGCTGGGCCACCGGCGGGGGCCGCGCGAGCGCCTACCGCGCCGACGACAAGCGCGACCTCATCTTCCACGGCGCCGCCGGCAAGCGCAGCGTCGGCTACGCGGAGGTCGAGGTCGAGTTCGAGCCGCGCAGCGGCGGGCGCCTCAGCA
>CBDUCW010000232.1:0-4124 GCA_965365745.1 uncultured Trueperaceae bacterium | reverse complement strand
CGCTGGCGCTGAACTGGGCGCTGTCGGCCACCACCGCCAGCCCCCACAGGAGGGCCACGCCGGCGAGCGCCCCAGGGCGGGCGACCAGCGCGCCGGCCGCGAGGGCGCAGAACCCCGAGATCCACAGCGACGCCTCGGCCGTGCGGGTGCGTCCCCAGCGATCGGCGACGAATCCGGCGACGGCGCTGCCGAGGCCGCCGACCGCGACGGCCGCGAAGCCCACCAGCCGGGCGGCGGCGGGGCTCCACCCCGCGCTCGCGAAGCTCTCGACCACGACGAGCGGCAGCCAGGTCCACATCGCGTAGAGCTCCCACATGTGCCCGAAGTAGCCGACGTTGGCGAGGCGCAGCGGACGATCGCGCAGACCGTCCCACGCGTGGCGGAGCCGAACGCGCGCCGCGGCCGCGAGGAAGGGGCCCGTGCGCACGCCGAGCGCCGCCACGCCGGCGCCGGCGAGCGCCAGCACGCTCGAGCCGAGCAGGACCACCCGCACCCCCGGAGCAGCTCCGACCTCGGCCAGCGCCCCGAGCAGGTGCGGCGTCGCCGAACCCACCGCCAGCGCGCCGACGAGGATCCCGATCCAGAGGCCGCGATCGGCCTTCGTCCAGGTCGCCATCAGCTTCATGCTCGGCGGGTACACGCCGGCGAGCGCCGCCCCCGTGACGAAGCGGAGCCCGACGGTGGCGGCGAATCCCGGCTCGGCGAGCGCGATCGCGGCGTTTGCGGCGGCGCCGAGAAGGGCGCTTCCCACGAGCAGTCCGCGGGCGGGCAGCCGGTCGGCGAGGTTCCCCAGGGCCGACAGCAGCGCACCGGCGACGAAACCGATCTGGACGCTCATGGTCAGCCAGGCGGCGGCTCCGACGCCGAGATCCCAGCGCGCCACCATCCGCGGGGCGACCGCCGACGCCGAGAACCACAGCGACAGGGTGAAGAGCGTCGCCAGCGCGAGCAGCACCAGGCTGCGCGTCTTCCCCTCGAGCGACGGGGTCGCGTCGCCCCGAGGGGCGGCGGCCGGCGGCGGTGCCTGGCGGGGCGCGTTGGGGCTCATGCGCCGAATCTAGCGCGGCCGGCCGCGCGTCGACCCCGCGGCGCGGGCTCGCGCGGCGTCGCGCGCGGCGAACGCTCGTGCACCGAGCGGCGCTTGCTGCCGCCCCGCCGAGCCCCGTATCGCGCCGTCGACGCGCAACGCGGCTCGACCCCCGCAGGGGCACGATCGTGACCTTCGACCGCGACCTGCTGGACCGCTACGGACGACAGATCCTCCTCGACGAGGTCGGCATCGAGGGGCAGCAGCGCCTGTTCGACGCGCACGTCCTCGTCGTCGGCGCCGGGGGGCTCGGCGCCCCGATCCTGCCGTACCTCGCCGGGGCGGGCGTCGGGCGCATCACGCTCCTCGATCCCGACACCGTCGACCTGACCAACCTGCACCGGCAGGTGCTCTTCGGCACGGAGGACGTCGGCCGGCCGAAGGCCGCGGTCGCCGCCGCACGCCTGCAGGCCATCAACCCGACCATCGAGGTCGACGCGCATGCCGAGGCGCTGACACGCGACAACGCCCTGGACTTCGTGCAGGCGGCCGACGTGGTCGTCGACGGGAGCGATACGTTTCCGAGCCGATACCTCGCCAACGACGCCTGCGTGCTGGCGGACCGGCCGCTCGTACACGGGGCCGTCGCCCGCTTCGACGGGCAGGTTGGCGTGTTCCACGCCCGCACCGCGGACGGCGCCCTCGGGCCCTGCTACCGCTGCCTGCACCCCGAGCCGCCCGAGCCGGGCACGGTCCCGAGCTGCGCCGAGGCCGGCGTGTTGGGTCCGCTCCCGGGCGTGATCGGCGCCTGGATGGCCGCCGAGGCGCTCAAGCTGATCGCCGGCATCGGCCCCGGGCCCGGCGGCCGCCTGCTCCACATCGACCTCGTCCGCAACTCCGTACGCAGCTTCGAGGTGCCCCGCAATCGGGACTGCGCCGTGTGCGGCGACGCCCCGACCGTGCACGAGCTGCTGGACTACGAGACGTTCTGCGGCCTGGCCTGATCCGCACGGCGACGTTCACCTCGCCTTGACGTGCCCGGTCCACACTGGATACACTCATGTTTGCACCGGCGCGGGGTAGAGCAGTCAGGTAGCTCGTCGGGCTCATAACCCGGAGGTCGCAGGTTCAAATCCTGCCCCCGCAACCAACGCACGAACAGGGCTCCTCCGGGAGCCCTTTCGTCATGGCGAGCCGCACCCCGATCGAAGGGTCGGCGTGGGGCGCGGCGCATCCACCCGGCGGCGCACGCTCGGCGCGTACGCTCGGCGCCGCAGGCTCCCGATCCGCGCCTCGTCCCCGACTCCGCATCCCCCGACCCTCCACCCCGCACTCCTCGACACGAGAAAGAAGGCGGCCATGCCCGACCGGAATTCTGATCACCTGACCCCACCTCCCCCCTCCCAAGACGCGTCCCCGGCGGGCTTCGCCGCCGACGTGCCCGGGCTCGAGGGCCCGACGCACTCCGGCTTCGCCGCCATCGTCGGCAAGCCGAACGTCGGCAAGTCGACGCTGCTGAACACGATGCTCGGCGTCAAGGTCGCACCCATCACGCACAAGCCGCAGACCACCCGGCGCGGCGTCCGTGGCGTCTACAGCGATCTCGACTCCGGCCGACAGTTGATCTTCGTCGATACCCCGGGCATGCACCGCGGGCCGACCGAGCTCGACAGCTTCATGGGCCGCGAAATCCGCGATGCGGTGGCCGACGTCGAGGTCGTGCTCTGGGTCGTCGACCTGCGGCGCCCCCCGAACGAGGAGGATCGCGACACGGCGCGCCTGCTCGGGGGCATCGATCCCGACATTCCGGTGTACCTCGTCGGCAACAAGCTCGACGCGGCCAAGTACCCCGACGAGGCCCTGACGCTCTACCGAGACCTGCTGCCGACCGTCGAGCGCGAGCTCATGCTGTCCGCGAAGGAAGACCCCGAGGCCGTCTACGACCTGCGCGACGAGCTGCTCGAGCGCATGCCCGAGAACCCCTTCTTCTTCCCGCCGGACATCCGCAGCGACCAATCGCGCGAAGCCTGGGCCGCCGACCTGATCCGCGAGAGCGCGATGATCCGGCTGCGCCAGGAGATCCCCTACTCCGTCGCCGTGCTCGTCACCGAGTGGGACGACCCCGCCCCGGGCGAGGACGAACCGATCTACATCGCGGCCGAGATCTGGGTCGAGCGCAGCAACCATCGGCCGATCGCCATCGGCAAGCAAGGCCGGATGATCCGGGAGATCGGGCGCGGCGCGCGAAAGCAGCTCGAGGTGTTCCTCGACAACCACGTGTTCCTCGATCTCGACGTCGTGATTCGCCGCGATTGGCGCGAAGACGTCGAAGCGCTCCGCGAGCTCGGCTACCAGTAGTGCCGATCGCCGCGCGCTGGCGCCCGCTGGCCACGCTGCCGCCGCCGCGCGGTCGCGACGCCATGCCCGGCATCTACGAGTTGGCCGACGCCGACAGGCGCACGATCTACGTCGGCCAGTCGGCCCGCGACGTGCCGAATCGCATCCGCCAACACCTGGCGCGTTCGTCGTGCATCGCCGACGGCGCCGCGTACTGGCGCTACGCCTACAGCCGCGTTCCGCAGGCCGACGAAGCCGATCACCTCGCCCGTCACCGATCCCGGAACGGGGAGCTTCCGCCGTGCAACGAGGCGACGCCGCGGCCTCGCGGCGTGCAACGCCGGGCCAGCGAGCGGTTCCGGTCGGACGGCTGACGGCTGCGACGCGCGGCTCCGTCGCGCGGTTCGCGCCGTGGGCAGACGCGATCCCGCACGCATCCCGGGGCGCCGTTTCTTGCGTCGTTGAGCGGGTTTTTCCACTTTCGCGTCGGAATTCCGTGTGCTATAAAGCAACGGGACAGAGAGAGCTATCTCTCGCCGTTTCGATCTCGCTAGGAGGATCATTCATGCGCAAACTTCTCGTACTCCTCGCCGCGCTCGCCCTCGTGGGTGGCGTCGCCTCCGCACAGAGCTACTGGGCCGGCTTCTCCGTCGGTACCGGCGGTGCGCTCCACGCCGGCATCCAAGACATCACGCCGGGCCTCGACGCTCGCCTGAACGTGGGCTACGGCTTCTTGCGCCCCGGCATCGCGGTCGGCGCT
>CBDUCW010000231.1:0-4126 GCA_965365745.1 uncultured Trueperaceae bacterium | reverse complement strand
CGGCCGTTCTCACCTTCGCAACGAACGCCGACCCGACCCTCAACCCGTGGACGCCCGGTGCGGTCATCGAATCGAACCTGATCAACACGATCCTGTTCGAGCAGCTGACGCGCTACAGCCCCGAGGACCTGTCGCCCGTGCCCGGCCTCGCCACGTCGTGGACCGCGGCCGACGATGCGATGTCGTGGACGGTCACGCTCCGCGAGGGCGTGCTCTGGTCCGACGGCGAGCCGTTC
The DNA here is from genome assembly GCA_965365745.1 of uncultured Trueperaceae bacterium. GTDB lineage: Bacteria > Deinococcota > Deinococci > Deinococcales > Trueperaceae > CBDUCW01. The sequence continues at coordinate 3,890 of CBDUCW010000231.1, read as the reverse complement.
GACGCCGAGGACGTCGCCTTCACCTTCAACGACGTCGTGCTCGTCGACGAGCTCGGGGCGCAGAGTGCGTCGCAGTTCTCGCAGGTCGAGAACGTCGAGATCGTCGATCCGTACACCGTGATCTTCAACCTCAACGCGCCCTTCTCGGCCCTGCCGTACTACCTCGCAGCCTTCTCGGGCATGCTCCCCGAGCACGCCCTCGGCGAGGCCGAGAACCCGCTGACGGTCGCCTCGTTCAACAAGCAGATGCCCGTGACGACCGGCCCCTACATGGTGGGCGAGTTCGTCCCCGGCTCCTTCGTGCGGCTCGTGCCCAACCCGAACTACTGGGGCGACGAGCCCAAGCTGGCGGGCATCGTCTTCCGGATCATCCCCGACGCCAACACGCAGGTCGCGCAGATGCTCGCCGGCGATCTCGACCTCGTCACGCGCCTCAACGCGCAGGTGCTGACCGGGCTCGAGAGAAATCCGAACATCGAAGTCCTCCGCCAGAGCCAGAACCTCTACTACTGGGTGGTTCTCAACCAGAACGACGAGCGCTTCACCGACCCGCGCGTCCGGCAGGCGCTGCTGATGGCGCTCGACCGTGAAGCGATGATCGACGCGATCCTCGAAGGGTACGGCACGGTGGCGACCGGCCCCATCGCCCCGCTGCTCGGCGCGCTCTACAACGACGACGTCGCGCAGTACCCCTACGACCCCGAAGGTGCCCGCGCGCTGCTCGAGGAAGCCGGCTGGAGCGTCGGCGAAGACGGGATCTACCGCAAGGGAGACGATCGCCTGTCGATCGCCATGCCCACGGGCCAGTTCGGCTATCTGGTGCCCGCCACCCTGCTGGTGCAGCAGTACTGGGCCGACATCGGCGTCGAGGCGGACGTCCAGGTCACCGAGTGGAACGCCTACATCCAGCAGGTCGTGGTCAACCGCGACTACGAGGGAACCCTCGCCTGGTGGAGCCAGCCGCCCACGCCGGACGTCACGCCGTACTACTCCTGCGATGCGATCGATCGCGGCAACAACATCCCCAACTACTGCAGCGAGGACCTCGACGCGATCATGGCCGACGGCCGTCGGGCCCTGACCGAAGAGGAGCAGATCGCTGTCTACGCCGAGATGCAGGAGTACCTCGCCGAGGAGCTTCCGTACATCTACCTCTGGTACCCCGACATCCTGACCGCAAAGAACGTGCGCCTGCAGGGCTTCCCCGAGATCAACGCCTCCACGGCCTTCCAGTTCTCGGCGAACTGGTACGTCACGCCCTAGACCCGCACCGCGGGTTCCTCCGAGACCCCGCTCCGCGCCGTCCATCGGCGCGGAGCGGGAACCGAGCTTCGACGCGGATCGCGGCGTGGTTCGGGAGGCTCGCACCGAATCGCGCGTGGGCCGCCGCCGGTCGCCCGCGTCGCTCGCATCGATCCGAAAGGGGGCCATGTGGTCGTCTACGTCGCACGCAGATCGCTGCAGGGCCTGCTCGTCCTGTTCCTGATTTCGCTGCTCACCTTTCTCTTGATCCACCTCGCTCCCGGCGGTCCGTCGTCGCTCGTCGACTTCCAGACCACGGCTGCACAACGCGAGGCGCGTCTGGCCCTGTATGGGCTCGACCAACCCGTGCACATCCGCTATCTTCGCTGGCTCGGCGGCGCCGTCCGGGGCGATCTCGGCACGTCGATCAATCAAGGACTGCCCGTCGGATCGTTGCTGCTGCAGCGCCTGGGCACGACGCTCCAACTCGCGCTGTCGGCCCTGCTCCTCGCCACCGTATTCGGCGTCCTGCTCGGGGTGATCGCTGCGCTCCACGACAACCGATGGCCCGATCACGTGGTCAGCACCGTGTCGACGCTCGGGATGTCGGTTCCCAACTTCTGGCTCGGGATCGTCGTCATCCTCGTCTTCGCGGTGCAACTCGGATGGCTGCCGGCCTCGGGCAGCTACACGATCGGCCGCGACTTCTCGCTCGCCGACCGGCTCGCCCACCTCGTGCTGCCGGCCAGCGTGCTCGCCTTCAGCCTCATGCCGAACGTCGTTCGCGTCACGCGGTCGGCGGTCCTCGAGGTCCGCGCGTCGGACTTCGTTCGCACGGCCCACGCCAAGGGCGTCCCCGATCGCGGCGTGCTGTGGAAGCACACCATGAAGAACGCGCTGGTGCCGGTCATCGCCATCCTCGGCCTGATCGCCGCGGTGCTCTTCTCGGGGTCCGTCGTCATCGAGAGCGTGTTCGGTTGGGCGGGTCTCGGTCGACTCGCCATCGAGGCGGCCAACGGGCGCGACTACCCCGTCATCCTCGGCGTGACCCTGCTGGTCGGCGCCGTCGTGGTGGCCGTGAACCTTCTCGTCGACGTGCTCTATGCCGCCGTGGACCCGAGGATCCGCTATGACGGATAGCGCCGCCGGCATGAGCGCAGCCACGCCCGTGCCGCGGCGGCGCCTGCGCGGAGGCCGCGCCTGGCGCAAGTTCCGGCGATCGCCCATGGGCGTCACCGCGGCGATCGTGCTGACCCTCCTCGTGCTGACCGTGGCGCTCGGACCGCTGTTCTATCCGTACGAACCCAACCGCACCAACGCCCTCGCCACGCTCGACGCCCCGAGCCCCGACCACTGGCTCGGCACCGACGAGCTCGGCCGCGACGTGCTGGCCCGCATCCTCTCGGGCGGCCGGGTCTCGATGGCCGTGGGGATCCTGTCGATGCTCGTCGGCCTCACGTTCGGAACGCTGATCGGCGGCACGGCCGGCTACTTCGGCGGCCGCGTCGAGGCCGTGCTCATGCGGCTCGTCGATGTGTTCATGGCGATCCCGGCCTTCTTCCTGATCCTGGTGATCGTCACCAGCTTCGGCAGCCATCCCGCGGTCGTGATCGTCACGGTCGGACTCGCCTTCTGGGCGCAGATGGCTCGCGTCGTCTACGCCGAGTTCTCGAAGCACCGAAGGTCCGACTTCGTCGAGGCCTCGCACGCGCTCGGCGCGTCGCACCCCAAGATCATGTGGCGGCACGTCCTGCCGCAGGTCATGCCCCAGGCGACCGTGCTCGCCACGCTCGGGGTGGGGTGGGCGATCCTCACCGAGGCCGCGCTGAGCTACCTCGGACTCGGCATCCAGCCGCCGCTCGCGTCCTGGGGAAACATGCTTCAGAACGCGCAGCAGTACCTGTTCCTCCAGCCCACGCTCGCCCTGTGGCCGGGCCTCTTCATCGCCCTGACCGTGCTGACGGTCAACCTGCTCGGCAACACCCTGCGCGACGTGCTCGATCCGAGAAGCTGAGCCCCGCTCGCCCCCGCCCATCCGTCTCACCTCGAAGGAGGAGTTCGAGCCCATGGCACACTCGACGACGCCCCGCGATTCCACCGATCGTCCGTTCAAGGACAAGCGCTACGACGGCTACCGGTCGTTCCAGTACCTCGAGCCGAACGTCGACTACAAGGCGTTCGAGCTGGTTCCCGAACTCGACCGCGTTCGCAGCACGCCCGTGGAGGTCAGCGACGAGCAGGAAGCGCGCGTGCGCCGAATCTTCGCCGAGCATCTCGTCATCAGCCTGCACGACCACACGTTCGTCGCGCCCAAGGACCTCGGGCGCTTCCTCGAGTTCCGGCGCTGGGGTCGCGACTTCACCGGGTACGAGGGCCTCGCCCGGAGCGGGCTCGACTGCGTCTTCGACGCCATGATGGACGGCACGGCGATGATCCACAGCCGCGGCGGCTGGAAGTGGGACGACGTCATCACCGACATCGGCCTGCGCCTTTCGGACATCGCCCACCAGGACATGGTCAAGCTCGCGCTGACGACCCAGGACATCCGCGATGCCAAGGAGCAGGGACGCATCGCCTTCGTGGTCTCGCTCGAGGGCGCGGCGATGATCGAGAACGAGCTCGACCGGATCGACCAGCTCTACGGCTTC
>CBDUCW010000230.1:0-4139 GCA_965365745.1 uncultured Trueperaceae bacterium | reverse complement strand
GCCGCGGCCGACGCCGTCGACGACGCAGAGGGCTCCGTCGAGGCGCCGAGCCAGGCGCAGATCGACGCCGCCATCGAAGCGGCCGCGGCCGAGCAGCGCGCCGCCGCGCTCGCAGCGGTCGGGGCGGACCTGACCGTCGCCGGCCTCGGCGACGATGCAGCCGAGGCCGTGGCGGCCGCGGTGGTCGACGCGGGCTACGACGACTACGACGACGTCCTCGCAGCGCTTCGCACCACCACGGCGGATCTCGTCGTGGCCGTGGGGCGTGCCGACGTCGGCGCGCAGGAAGCGGCCTTCGACGCCTTCGACGAACTGTTCGGCAGCCTCGTCGAGCCCGCCCTCGGCGGCGTCGACGCCACGCTCGTGGAGCAGACCGATACGCTCGTCGCCGACCTCCGGCAGGCACCGGGGCTCCGCCTCCAGGACGTCGCCGTACTGGCGAATCACGCGGCGATCATCGACGAAGCCTTCGACGGCGTCCCGCCGCCGGCGGTCCATAGCGCACAGGTGCAGACCGTCGGCTTTTGGACGGGTTGGATCCGCCTCGTGTTCCTCGTCGTCTTCGGACTGCTGACCTTCGTGCCGCTGTACCTGCTCAACCTCGCCTTCGGCGGCGGCAATCGGAACTGGCAGCTGATCGGCGCCAGCCTGTTCCTGCTGATGCTCCCGGTCCTGTACGAGGCCGTCGCCTACCTCGGTACGCTCGCCGCCGAGTTCGCGGGCGTCGAGGCGCTCCGTGCGATCGCCACCTTCTCGCTGTTCCACAGCGTCCTCTCGCAGGTCGTTTGGGCGGCCGTCACCGCCGTGGCCATCGTGCTCGCGATCGTGGGCCTCTACGGCATCTGCGTGCAGTTCGGCCTGCTCGGCCGGGGCGCCCGCAGCACCTCGACGACGCAGACCGGTACGGCCACTGCGGAAGACACGCTGGTCGACTGGGACGAAGAATTCTGAGCGTCGGCCTGCCGTTGAAGCCGCCGCTGGAAGCGTCCGCGTGAGCCCTTCCCCCGCCCCGTCGCTACGGTCCCCCCGTGTTCGCGCCCCCGCCGGCTGCGAACACGGAACGGGCTCGTGGATCTCCGCGGACCGACCCCGGCGCCGGCCGGACCCGGCGCCCCGGCTCGCGGCCCCCCCTCTGCACGTGCCGGGCGGCCGCGCACCGTGAGCAACGCCCTCTACCAGGCCGCCGTCGAAGCGCTGGAGGAACACCTCTCACCGCGCGTCGTCTCGCGATCGCTCCACGAGGGGCTGCGGGCCGCGGGGCGGACGCCCGACAGCGTGGACCGCGACGTTCTCGACGGCATCCTCAAGGGATCCGTCTACCGGCAGCTGCAAGTCACGATGCCGGTGACGCAGGCGAAGAAGACGGTCACGGACCTGCTCGACCACCTCGACGACGTCGCGGCCGGCGCTCCGACGGACGGCACCGCGCCGTCGCCGACCGGCGCCGCCGAGGGCGAACCGACGCGCGACGCGCTGGACCGCGGCGACGCGCGCGCCACCGGAGGCGCCGCCGCGCCAACGCAAGCGGCGGGCGCGCCCGGCAGCTCCGGCGCAGCGGCGGCCGAGACCGGCGCCGCACCCGACGCCGACGCGGGGAGCGCAATGGCAGGCGCCGCGGGGCCCTCGCTGCGCGCGCAGGCCGCCGCGATCGACGACCTCCGCGCCTCGATGCGCCCCTTCAACCTCTACTTCGAGTGGCCCGAGGTCCAGAAGCTTCGGGCGCAGGTGAAGCTGCTCACGGCCGAGCACGAAGCGGGGCGCGAGGCGCCGACCGTGATCGAAGAGGCGCGCGAGCAGCTCGGCGTCGTCGCCCAGAAGCTCGAGGACCAGCTGGTGCTCCAGGCGCGCGACCTCGGCGAGCTCGCCGACGGCCTCGAGCGCGTCCGGAGCCTCGGCGGCCCGAAGATCCGCCGCCTCGAGGCGCTGATGGGGCAGGTCCGCACCGCGCAGGACGAGCGCCAGCTCGCGCCGGCGGAGATCGAGCGCGCCCGCAAACTCGTGCGCGATCTGCGCAAGCTCGTGGAGTCGAGCATGTACCGCGAGCCGGACGCGGCTCCCTCCGGTGCGACGGACGCCGCCCCTTCCGCCCTCGTCGGATCGGCGGACCGACCGGACGCGCCCGCGCCGACCGGCTCCGCGGCCGAAGCTTCGGACGCGGAGGCCGCCCCGACCCCGGTCGACGGTGGCGCCGAAGCCGCTCCGGGTCGCGACGAGGGCGCGGGGCCCGACGCCGCACAGGTCGCACCGGCCACCCCCGCCGACGACCGATCCGCGGAGCCCGTCGCCGCCAGCGCCGACCCGGCCACCGAAGGCCTGCTCGACGTCGACTCAGGCGAGGACGACCTGCTCGAGATCGACGTGAGCTCGCTCGACCCCGACGTGTCGGCGCGCCTGCTCGCGCTCGACCTCCAGGGCGAGCGCGAGGACGTGGCCGCCCTCCTCGCCGAGCACGCGAATCTCCTGGCCTTCCGCCCCGACCTCGAGACGCGTGCGCAGGAGCTGCTCGGCGACCTCGACGCCGGGACGTCGATCGCCGACGCACTCGCCGATCTCCGCGGCGCCGTCGCGACGGCCGTCGACGAGGTCCGGGCCGAACTGAAGCGCGAGGTCGAGGCGATGGAGGCCCACCTCGACCGGCTCGACGGTCCGGTCGACGCGACCGACCTGCGCCGCTCGCTGGCGGTCACGGCCGGCATCCTCGAGTCGACCCTCCCGACCCACGCCGACGTCGAGCACGTGCGGAGCCTCTACCGGCAAACCATCGCGAGGGCCGAGACCTTGGCCCAGATGGAGCGCGAGGCGGCCTCGCACCAGCAAGCGCTGCGCGCCGAGCAGGACGCCCTCATCGAACGCCTCGAGGCCACGCTCCTCCGCTACGACGAGGAGGGATCGGTCGAGCCCGAGCTGGCCGACCTGAGCGCCCGCCTCGACGACCTGCGCGCCGTGGGCGACGGCGATCTGGCCTCGGCCGGAGCGCTTGCCGACGCGCGCCGCGCCGAAGAAGCCGTCGAACGCGTGGTGGCGTCGCAGTCCACCGACGCGGGCACCCGTACCGCCGCCCGCATCCGCAGCCTATACGCCCAGATCGACGGACTTCCGACCGACAGCACCGAGCACGGAGTGCGGGTGGCGCCGGTGCGCGCCGAACTCGAACGTCAACTCCAGGCCGCCCGCGACGGGACCTTGACGAGCGAGGACCTCGACGCCGTCGAACACCTCGTCGAGGACGTGCGCCACCGGGTGCGGGCGGCCTACCGACGCCGCCTCGACGGGCTCGCCTCGCGCGCCTCGACGATGGGCGACACCGCGCTCCTCGACCGTTTGCGGCGCGCCAACGACGCCGTCGACGACGACGTCTTCCCCGACTTCTCCGCGCTCGAGTCGCGGGTCGCCCAGGCCGAGGACGCCTACCGCGCCGAGCAGCGCGAAGCGCTGCGGGCCCTGGAGCAACGTGCCGCCGGCTTCGCCGGCATCGAACACCCGGCCTACGACGCCTTCCGCGAGCGCGTGGAGGAGATTCGGGCGCAGCTGGACGGGCGCGGCACCGCCCTGGCCGACGTAGCCTCGGCCGAACGCCTCCTCGACGAGCTCGAACGGCGCGTCGCCGACCGGCTCCACGGCTTCGGGGGACGCATCGACCGCGCGCTGGTGCGCTTCGAGCGGGTCGCGCGCCTGAACAGCGACGACGTCGCCACCGTGCGCCGCATCCTGACCCACCTCGACTCGCAGCGGGGACGCTTCGAGCGCGTGTCGATCGGCCTCCGCGTGCAGCTCGAGGCCTCGCTCGACGAGGCCGAGGAACTGATCGAGAAGCTCGAGCACGACTACGAAGCGACCCGCGACATCGCCGACCAACTCGTGGCCGGCAATGTCATCGACGACGTGCTCGGGCTCTTCGACGGCCTCGGTGCGGCGGATGGTGGCACTGCGGCCGAACCGGCCGACCCCTCCGCCGGGACCGGCGATCGCACGAACGGCTCGAGCCGACGCCCACGGGCGTCGGACGCGGCCGGCGGCGACAGCCCACTCCTGGATCCGGCCGCGCTGTCGGCGGCGCTGCTCGTCGACGACGAGCCGGCGCTCGTCGAGGACGTCCCGGCCGGGGACGTCGCGAACGACCGCAGCCACATCGCCGACGA
>CBDUCW010000229.1:0-4167 GCA_965365745.1 uncultured Trueperaceae bacterium | reverse complement strand
CCGCGTTCGACACGAACGTCATCGCGCCGTTGGCGCTGCTTTCCCGGCTGCGGGGCGCGCTTCACGCCGCCGGAGGGCGCGTGGTTGCGATCACCTCCGACGCTGCGGTCGGCGCCTACCCAGGATGGGGCGTCTACGGTGCGTCGAAGGCGGCGCTCGAGCTGGCCGTGCGCACCGTGGCGGCCGAGAACGGCTTCGCCGCGACCCTGGTCGACCCCGGCGACATGCGCACCGCGATGCAGCAGGCGGCCTTCCCCGACGAGGACATCGGCGACCGCCCGCTCCCCGAGGCGACGCTGCCCTTCTTCGCCTGGCTCGAGGGGCGCGCCGACGACGAGATCGACGGGCGGCGCTTCGAAGCACAGGGGCGGAGCTGGGACGCGCCGGTCGGGATCACGACGCCGTGATCGAAGCCGTGAACCGACTCGCCGAGCCCTTCCCCCCACCGCGCTCGCCCGCCCCGGACGTGCTGCCCGGCGCGTTCGAATTCGCCCGCCCCGCCAATCTGGCGGCGCACGAACCCCCCGAAGCCCGTGGCGCGGCGCGCGACGAGGTGCGGCTGCTGGTGAGCGACGGGCGCGGGCACCGCACCGGACCGTTCCGGCGATTCGCCGAGCAGCTCGAGCCGGGCGACCTCGTCGTGGTCAACCGCAGCGCAACGATCCCCGCCTCCATGCGGGCCGTGGCGGCCTTCGGGCCGTTCCGCCTCAACCTGTCGACGCAGTACGGGTCCCGTGTGTGGCTGACCGAACCGCGCGCGAACCATGCCGATCCGGGCGACGTGCCGGTCGCGCCCGGCATGACGGCGGCGCTGATCGCGGACGCGTCGCCCGGGACACGGCTCGGGTTGCGCTTCGTAGCGCCCCACCCCGGCGTGCCCCGGCTGTGGTTCGCGCACTTCGACGGCGACGCACTGGGCTTCGCCCGGGTGCACGGCGAGCCGGTTCGGTACGGCTACGTGGCGGCGCCGCACCCGCTGGAGCGCTACCAAACGATGTTCGGCGATCGGCCCGGATCCGCCGAGATGCCGTCGGCGGGGCGCCCCTTCACGGCGCGGACGCTGGCCACGTTGCGCGAACGCGGTGTGGCGATCGCCCGGATCACGCTCCACACCGGGCTGAGCGCTCCCGAACGGGGACTCGAGTTGCTGGCCGAACCGTTCGACGTGCCGCCCGAGACGGCCGCGGCGATCGGCGCGACGCGCGAGCGTGGCGGACGCGTGGTGGCGATCGGCACCACCGTGGTGCGCGCCCTGGCGTCGGCGGTCGGAGCCGACGGGAGCGTGCGCCCCGCCGCGGGCTTCACCCGCGTGGTGGTGTCACCGGGCGGCGCGCCGCCGCCGGTCGACGCGCTGCTGACCGGATTCCACGATCCCGGAGCCAGCCATCTTGCGATGCTGAGCGCGGTTGCGGGCGAGGACCGCGTGCGCGTCGGCTACCGCACGGCGCTTGCCGAGCGGCTTCGCTGGCACGAGTTCGGCGACGTGCACTTGCTGTTCGCGCCCGGCCGGTAGACCAGAGCTCACGAACCTCGCCCCACGGGCAACACGCTGTGCCCCCGATCGCCGACTCGTGGCGTGCAAGCTACCATGAGGCTGACCGGATACCTGCGAGCCGGGTGCCGATGCTTCGACGCAATCTGCACCCGCCTCCCACCGTCCGTCGCGATACGGTCGCTGCGAGGCCCGTCGAAGTCCTGTTCGCGTCGAGGGCCGTCATTCGCTGCGTCGAGGGAAGGGGTCGAGAACATCGAACGGACGCTGAGAGTAGGACTCGTGGGCGCCGACGCCGCAGGAAAGGGCTGGGGGCCGGCGGCCCACATGCCCGCCCTGCGCGGGATCGAGCAGATCGAGCTCGCGGCGCTGTGCACGAGCCGCCCCGAGTCTGCCGAAGCCGCTGGGCGGGCGTACGGCATTCGGGCCTTCCACGACATCGACGAACTGGTCGCGCAGCCGGACATCGACATCATCTCGACGGTGGTTCGAATCCCCAACCACCACGACGTCGTGATGACTGCGCTTCGCGCGGGCAAGCACGTCTACTGCGAATGGCCACTAGGCGCCAGCCTCGAAGAAGCACGAGAAATGGCCACGCTCGCGCGGGAGTCGGGCGTCGTGACCGCGATCGGGCTGCAGGGACGCTTCGAACCGACCCTCGCGTACGTCAAGGAGCTCCGCGACTCGGGGTGGCTGGGTGACCTCCTGTCCGTCGACATGACCATGCTGACGAAGGGCACACCCGAACGTCCGTCTCGTCAGCACTACGAGCGGGAGGTGCGCAAGGGTGCCCACCTGTTCAACGTCGTCGGAGGGCATACCGTCGATCAGGTCAAATTCTGCTTCGGGTCGCTGGCCCATCTGAACGCCCGGGTAGCGACACGCACGAAGACGTTGCGAATGGCAGACACCGGCGAAGCGGTCGATGCCGAGACGCCCGACACGGTCCTTCTCACCGGCGAATTCACCGACGGCGGACTCCTCACGTACCGCATCGCAACGGTTCCGTTCCACGCGAGCGGGTGGCGCTTGGAGGTGCATGGAAGCGAGGGAACGCTCGTGGCCACGACCCGAGGCCTTCCCCAGATCACGCCGGTCAGCCTCGTTGGCGCGCGGGGCGACGAGGCGCTCCGCGACATGCCCGTTCCCGAGCGCCTTCGGGTTGCGCCGAACGGAGTACCGCCGGGACCCGCCCTGAACGTGGCCCGGGCTTATGCGCACATGGCCGACGCGATTCGGCAGCGTACGCCCTTCCGTCCTGGTTTCGAAGATGCGTTGCACGTACACGAACTGCTCGAAGCCATGCAGCGATCGTCGGACACCGGACGCACCGTCGATCTTGGACCGCACCACGGGCCGTAGGCAGTGGTCCGATCCCTGCTCGAGGTCGGTCCGCCGAGTCGACGGCAGGCGAATCTCGATCGAGGGGGCGGGCCCTCGGACAACGGCACCAAGCACCGGCACGTCTTCGAGTTCCATGCACGCATGCGCTAGATTCGTCCACTGCCCCGAGGAGGAGGCCCGTGAATCCAGAGCCGGACCTCATCGAAGCCGCCAATCGCAGCTTCGTCGATTCGCTGAAGCTGCTCGCCGAGTACGTTCCGGGCGCCGAGACGCGCAGGTTCGGCGGCGTGTTCGCCGTCGCGACGCACCTGCCCGCTGCGACGTTCAACGGCTGCATCGTCGTGAACCCGACGCGCCCCGAGGAGCTCGAGGACGCCGTCGCGTGGGTCCGAACCCGCGAGGTTCCGTTCGCCGTGTGGATCGACGAGACATCGGCCCCTGATGCGTCTGCCGGCGCCGTGCGCGCCGGATTGAAGCGTCGAGATGCGCCCTACCCCGCGATGGCGCTCCGACCGATCCCCGAAGCTCCGTCGCCGCCCGAGGGCGTGGCGGTCCGCACCGTCGACGAGGTCGGCATCTCGACGTACTACGCGGTCCAGGAGGCCGCCGGCATGACGCCCGAGATGGCGCGGCGATTCATCCCCGCCACGTTCGCGGACGACCCGAGGGTTCAGATCCACGTGTCGATCGTGGACGGCGAGCCGGCGGGCAACGCCATCGCGATCCGCTCCGAGCACGTTCTGGGCGTGTACGCCGTGGGAACCGTTCCCGCTGCTCGGAAGCGCGGTGCAGGACGGTCCGCGACGTGGGCGTGCCTCGAGGCCGGACGCGCGTGGGGCTGCACGGTCGCGGTGCTCCAGTCGTCTGCGATGGCGATGGAGATGTACGGACGGATGGGGTTCGAGTTGGTCGTGCCCTATGCCGTGTACGTACCGCAGGCTCCGGCCTCGTCGTAGACGAGGGCACCGCCGTCTGACGTGAGGTCTCGCTCGCCCGAGACCACGTTGGGCACGACGTGGTCGATCCGACTCCGGAGCGCGGCGTCGGGGCGCGGGATCCGGCGGGCTAGATGAGCCGCATCGGCAGGCTCGGGCGCCGCGTGGGGGAAGGCGGTTCTTCCGTACCTTGCCGGTGGCATCGCGAGTACGCGATCGGCTGTCCACGTCCGCCCACGGTGCCGCGCACAAGGAGTAGCCCGTCGCTACGCCCGCAGCCCTTCAGACACCTCTCTTCGTGACACCTTGTCCGCGCTCTTGTCGTCGGCCATGGGCTCAGGTAGGTCGGTCTGGGCCACATTTCGAAGTCTGCGTCAGGCGCGCAGTTTTCAC
>CBDUCW010000228.1:0-4197 GCA_965365745.1 uncultured Trueperaceae bacterium | reverse complement strand
ACGCGGTGATGGAGCGCACCGAGCGCGCGATGGTCGTGCCGGGCGATTTCGCCTGGGACGACATCGGCGATTGGGTGGCGCTCGAGCGCCTGCTGGCGTCCGGCGACGGCGCGCCCAACACGGTGGTCGGCAAGCACGTCGGGCTCGATGCCACGGGCAACATCATCTACACCGAGACGCATGACGACGTCATCGTCACGCTCGGGGTCGAGGACCTGGTGGTCGCCAAGCGCGGAAACACCGTCCTGCTCGTCGCCAAGGATCGGGTCCAGGACATCAAGACGCTGCTCGCCGACGAGCGACTCGTCGAACTCGCGACCCGTGCGATCGACCCGTCGGGCTCCGATACCGCGACGCCGGGCGACACTGCGGTCGATGCAGATGCGGCCGATCCCTCGGAGGGTGCCTGACCGTGCCCACCCACCCCCCGGTCCACGCGCTGATCCCCTTCGTGCCCTGCCGCAACTTCGACACCAGCCTGGCCTTCTACCGGCGGGTCGGCTTCGCCGTCGAGCGGGCGGCCGACGATCTGGCGACGGTCGAGCTCGGCGGACTCCGTGCCTACCTGCAGGATCGCTGGCTCGAGGACTGGGCCCGCAACACCGTCCTGCTGGTGCAGGTCGACGACGCCGCCGACTGGGAGCGGCACCTGAACGGCATCGCGCTGGAGTTCCCGGAGGCGAACCTCACCCCGGCGCAGCGCTACCCGTGGGGAGCGACCGAGGTGCACCTGCGCGATCCGTCGGGGGTGCTGCTGCGGTTCGGCGAGCGGCCGCCCGCGTAGGGCGAGCACCCCAGCCACCGCGACCCGCGCGCCGGCGTCGATCCGCGGCCGGGGCGGCACGGATGTGGAATGGTGGCGCTCGTGGCGTCGCCTCCCCTGCTGACCACGAAGCTGTACGCGCCGCGCCTGCGCCCCGACGCGGTCGAACGGCCGGCTCTCGTCCGCCGCCTCGACGAGGGGCTGCGTCACGGGCACGGGCTGATCATGGCGCCGGCCGGGTTCGGCAAGTCGACGCTGGCCGCCGCTTGGTCGGCCCAAGCGCAGATCCCCGTCGCCTGGTTGAGCCTCGAGGAAGACGACGGCGAGCCGCTCCGCTTCCTCGCCTATGTGACCGCAGCGCTCCGGTCGGTCGATCGGTCGATCGGCGCATCGGCCGACGGCGTGCTGCACTCGAGCCAACCGCCGCCGCCCGAGGCGATCGCCACTCGGCTGCTCAACGACATCGCCGCCGGCAGCGATGATCTCGCGCTCGTGCTCGACGACTACCACCTCGCCGAGACCGCCGCGGTCGCCGACGTGATGGCGTTCCTCGTCGACCACGCCCCCGCTCGGCTGCACCTCGTCCTCACGACCCGGGAGCGACCCGCGCTGCCCATCGCCCGCCTCCGGGCCCGCGGGCGGCTCACCGAACTCGCCGACGCGGCCGCGCTCGTGGCGAAGACGTCGGGCATCGACCTCGGGCCCGACGACGCCGATCGCCTCGAACGACGGACCGAGGGCTGGGCCGCCGGTCTGCAGCTCGTGGCCGTGGCGCTCCGGGGCGACCGGGTCGCAGCCGACGTCGTGGCGGACTTCGGGGGCGACAACCGCCACGTCTTCGAGTACGTGTCCGAGGAGGTCCTCGACGCCCTCGACCCCGGGCTGCGCCGCTTCGTGCTGCGCTGTTCGGTGCTCCCGCGCCTGAGCGCCCCCCTGTGCGACGCGGTGACCGGTGCCTCCGACGGCGCCGACATGCTCGAGCGGCTCGTGCGCGCCAACCTCTTCGTGGTCCCGCTCGACGACGCCCACCGCTGGCTTCGCTTCCACGCCTTGTTCGCCGACGTCCTGCGAACCCGGGCCCGCCGGGAGCTCGCCCCGGAGCTGCCCGCGTTGCACCTGCGGGCCAGCCGCTGGTTCGAGCGGCACGACGACGACGGAGCCGCGATCGCCCACGCCCTCGCGGCCGACGACGGCGAACGGGCCGCGGAGCTGCTCGAACGTGCCTGGCGGCCGATGGATCGGGCGTTCCGGATCCCGACGTGGGACCGGTGGGCCGGGCGCGTGCCCGAGTCCCACCTTCGCGCCCGGCCGGTGCTCGCGGTCGCCGTCGGCTGGTCGCACCTGGGCGGCGGCGACCTCGAGACCGCCGAGCGCTGGCTCGCCACGGCCGAGCAGCGCCTCGCTGCCGACGCCGAACCCCGCGTGGCCGACCCGACCGCGTTCCGCGCCCTGCCCGCCCGCATCGCCGCGGCCCGGTCCTACATCGCCCAGGCCCGCGGCGATCTCGCCACCGGCGAGGCGCAGGCACGGCGTGCGGTCGAGCTCGCTCCGGACGACGACCCCGGCGCGCGTGCCCTGCCGGCCGGCCTTCTCGGGCTCGCGGCGTGGTCGCGCGGCGACCTCGAGCGTGCGCTGGCCGACTTGCGCCTGGGCATGCAGAGCTTTCGGAAGGTGGGCGACGCCGCGGCCGCGCTGAGCTTCGTGTTCGGGATCGCCGACATCCTCGTCGTGCAGGGCAAGCTGCGCGACGCCCTCGCGACGTACGACGACGCGCTTCGGTACGCCGCCGCAGCGTCGGGCGGGACGCTGCCCGGCGAGTTCGAGTTGCACGTCGGCCTCGCCGAGGTGGCGGTCCACCAGGGCGACGCCGAGCGGGCGGAACGCGAACTCCGCGCCGGCGAGGCCCTGGGCGACGCGGGGGTCCTCACGGGCGACGAGGCGCGTCTCGCCGCCGCGCGGGCACGCGTCGAGTTCGCTCTCGGCCACGCCGCCGCCGCCCACGCCCTGCTCGACGAGGCGGAGGCCCGTGCCGTCGTCGGCCCGCTGCCGACGATCCGGCCCCCCGACGCGATCCGAGCCCGTCTCTGGTTGGCGCAGGGGCGCCTGGCCGAGGCCCGTGCGTGGAGCGAGGCCCTCGGAGATCCGTCCGCCGTTGCCGTCGGGTACCTCGACGAATACACCCACCTCACGGTGGCGCGGGTGCACCTGGCGCTCCACCGGAGCGACGGTGCGACCGCGCCGCTCGCCGCCGCCGTCGGGCTCCTCGATCGGGTGCTCGCCGACGCCGAAACCGGGGGTCGCGACGGGACGTGCATCGAGGCGAGGGTCCTCCGAGCGTTGGCACGGCGGGCGATGGGCGACGACGAGGGCGCCCTGCGCGATCTCGTCGATGCGCTCCGGGGCGCCGAACCGGACGGTCACCGATGGGTCTTCGTCCGCGAGGGCCCGGCGTTGGCCAAGCTCCTGCGCGCCGCCGCCCGTGCCGGGGCCCCGCAACGAGCCGTCCGGAGGCTTCTCCGCGAACTCGACCGGAGCGGTGATGCGACGATCGTCGACCCCGACGCGATCGAGCCGCTCAGCGAGCGCGAGCGCGACGTGCTCCAACTCCTCGCCGGACCGCTGAATGGCCCGCAGATCGCTCGCGAGCTGGGCATGTCGGTGCACACGTTCCGGTCGCACACGAAGAGCATCTACGGAAAGTTGGGCGTGCACGGACGCCGCGAGGCCGTGCGCCGCGCCGAGCGGCTCGGTCTGCACTGACGGCGGATCGCCTCCCCAGGCATGGGGATGCGGACTCCCCAACCCGGTTCCTATCTTCACGTCACACGGACGCGACGCCCGCCGGGGGCGCGCGCCAACGACTCGAAGGAGGACCCCCCATGACCCCCCGACTTTCCACCCTGTCCGCGAACGCCACGGCCCGCCTCGCCGGCGTCGGCTACCTCATCCTCGCCGTCTGCGGCGGATTCGCCGAGTTCGGCGTCCGCCAGCGCTTCGTCGTGCCCGGAGACGCAGCCGCGACGGCGCAGAATCTCCTCGCCAACGCGCCGATCTGGCGACTCGGCATCGTGGCCGAGCTGTTCGGCCAGGTCGTCTTCCTCTTCATCGTCTTCGCGCTGTTCGACCTGCTCAAGAACGTCCATCGAAAGCGCGCGGTCACGATGCGGACGCTGGTGATCATCGCCGTCACGATCACCTGCCTGAACCTCGTCAACCAGGCCGCGGCGCTGTTCGTCCTCGGCAGCGGCCCGTGGAGCGCCGCGCTCGACCCCGCCCAGCTCGAGGCCCTCTCCCGGCTCTTCCTCGACCTGCACTTCTTCGGGTACAGCGTCGTCGCTCAGGTGTTCTTCGGGCTCTGGCTCGTCCCCCTCGGCGTGCTGATCTGGGACTCGGGCTTCCTCCCGCGCGTCATCGGCGCCCTGCTGATCGTCGCC
>CBDUCW010000227.1:0-4212 GCA_965365745.1 uncultured Trueperaceae bacterium | reverse complement strand
GTTGAGGTGCATGTACTCGATGTAGCGGACGTGCCAGGCGCGATCGCGAGCAAGCTCGGCGAGCGGGACGATCTGCTCGTCGTTGATCCCGCGCACGACGACCGCGTTGAGCTTGATGGGGTGGAGCCCGGCGGCCTCGGCCGCTTCGATCCCCTTCCACACCTGGTCGATGGTGCCGCCGCCGGTCGCCTCGCGGAAGGCCCCGGCCTCGGCGGCGTCGAGGCTCACGTTGATCCGATCGAGCCCCGCGTCGAGCAGCGCCGGCAGGCGGCGCGCGAGCAGGCTGGCGTTCGTCGTGAGCGCCACGTCCTCGATCTCGTAGGTCTTCTTGGCCAGGGCGATCATCTCGGGAAGTTCGCGGCGCAGCAGCGGCTCGCCGCCGGTGAAGCGCACCGATTCGATGCCCAGGGCGACGGCGGCCTCGAGGACGGTGGCCACGTCCTCGACGCTCACGGTGCCGACCGGATCGTTGAAGCCGTCCCCGAGCGGGTCGCAGTAGAAGCACTTGTAGTTGCAGCGGGGCGTCACGCTGATGCGCAGGTCGCGGATCACGCGCCCGTAGCGATCCACGAGCGATGCGGGCGCAGCGCGGCGCGGAGCTTCGTGGCGAGGGGTGGGGCCGGCGGCCGTTCGCCCGAGGACGGAACCGACCCGATCGACGTCGGGTACGCGGGTCATTGCCCGTATCCTAGCCGATGCTCGACCGCCCGGGGGTGGGTCCGTCTCGCAGTTCGGCGGCGGTGACCCGCGCCGTCAAGGACGCGCGCCCTCGCCCGTTCGCCAGCCGCCCGCGGGGCCGCCTCGCCAGTGCGCGGTTCCGCCCGGGTGGTGGGCCAGGGCGTCGACGACGCGCTCGAGCGGCACCCGGTAGGCGAAGCGGGTGCGCAGGTACCAGAGCTCGAGCCGACGACGCAGCGTCGATCGGTCGGCCTCGAGCGCCGCGACGCGCTGCGCGTAGCGTGCGGCGCGGTTCACGGCGAGGTCGAAGAGCTCCGCGTGCGCGTCCGTCGCGCTCGGCTCAGCGTCCGTTGCGATTGCGCACCTCGTAGCCCTCGGCGCGCAGGGCGGCGGCCGCCCGGGCCTGTGCCTCCTCGTCGTCGAAAGCGAGGCGCACCGCCCCGCCCGCCTCGCGGATCGACAGCACCTCGATCTCCTTGATGTTCACCTCGGCCTCGCCGCAGGCGCGGGTGATCTTCATCAGCTCGCCGGGTCGGTCGGGGACGGCCAGGACCAGCTCGAAGCGGCCCGGAAGCAGGCTGCGCTTGACGACCGGGAAGGCGTCGCGCGTCCGCTTGGCGCGCTCCGCCTCGGCGAGCAGCGCATCGGCGTCGTCGAGCGCCGAGCCCAGCTCGGCGAGTTGCGCGGCGTACGCCTCGAGCGCGGTGCGGACGGCCGCTCGATTGCCGATCACCATGTCGCGGCTCATCACCGGACTGCCCGAGGCCACGCGGGTCAGATCGCGGAAGCCGCCGGCGGCGAGGAGCATCATCAGGTCGCGTTCGCCGTCGCCGCCGGCCAGCTTGGTGAGGGCGACGCTGGCCAGGTAGGGGAGATGGCTCACCGTGGCGACGAGGCGGTCGTGGCGGCCCGGATCGACTTCGATCGGCCGCGCGCCGAGGTGCTCGACGAAGCCGCGCACGCGCTCCACCGCCGACGGCCCGCTCGCCTCGGTGGGCGTGAGCACCCAGACCGCGTTCTCGACCAGCGCGGCGTCGGCGTGCCGAACGCCGGCGCGGTCGCTGCCGGCCATCGGGTGGCCGCCGACGAAGCGGTCGGCGAGGCCGAGGGCGTCCATCCCCTCGACGACCGGCCCCTTGACCGAGCCGACGTCGGTGACGAGCGCATCGGCGGAGAGATGGGGAACGAGGTCGGCCGCGAGCGGCACGAGCGACCGGACCGGGGTGGCGAGCACGAGCAGATCGGCGTCTTCGAGCCACGGGCCGGGCTCGAGCCGGGTCTCGTCGACGACGCCGTGGAAGCGCGCGATCTCGAGCGCTTCGGGATCCCGGTCGAGGCCGATCACGCGATCGGCCAGGAAGCGGCCGCGCGCACCCAGGGCGATCGAGCCCCCGATCAGGCCGACGCCGGCCACCACGACGGTGCCGAACAGCGGAGCGGGGCGGGCCACGGCGGTCGCTCAGCCCCCGGGGCGCAGCAGGTGGTCGAGGCAGAGGTCGTAGCGGACCCCGCGGTCGAAGTCCTCGGCGAGGTCGGCCACGGTGGCTTCGGCCAGGGCTTCGAGCAGGGCATCGCGCACCCGCAGCCAGACGCGACTCCGGGCCGAGCAGATCGTTTCGGCCTCGCAGTCCTCGTTCCAGTTGAGGCTGACGCACGACAGCGGCGCGACGGGACCGTCGATGGCCCGCATCACGTCGCGCAGGTTGATCTCGCCGGGGGTGCGCTCGAGCCGGTAGCCGCCGCCGGTCCCCTTCTTCGAGACCACGAGCTCGCTCGCCACGAGCGTCGCGAGGATGCGCACCAGGTACGGACGCGCGACGCCGGTGGCCTCGCTGATGGCGTCGCTGCCGACCCAGCGTTCGCCGGCCTGCGTTCCGAGGTAGCCGAGCGCCTGGAACGCGTAGATATCGGTTGCGGAGAGGCGCATGGGTCGAGTCTATCGCTCGCGCAGGCACCGAACGCCCGCTCGCGTCGCGAGCCGCTCCGGGCGTCGCAGCGGCGTCGGTATGCTGGCGCGCATGGATCGCTACGTCCAGCGCGCGGGGAGGTCGCCCCGGGGCCGAGGCCGTGCCCGTTCGCGGCTTCGCCTGGGCCTTCGGCGCGCTGCGCACGTGGCGCTCCTGGTCCTCGCCATCGGGCTTCCGACCGCAGCCTCGCAGCCGCTGACCGTGGCGGCGGCCTCGAGCCTCACCGACGTGTTCGCCGAGCTGGCGGCGCGCTTCGAGGCGACGGCGGCCGGGGGAGCCACGGGCGCGGCCGACGGCGGCGACGCCGCCCCGGTGCGCGTGGCCTTCGGGGCGAGCTCGACGCTGGCGACCCAGATCCTGCAGGGAGCGCCCTTCGACGTCTTCGCGAGCGCCGACGAGGCCCAGATGCGGCGCATCGTCGGGGCCGACCTCGTCGCCGGCCGGGCGCCGATCTTCGCGTACAACCGGCTCGTGCTGGCGGTGCGCGAGGGCGCGGCGCTCCGCTCGCTCGAGGATCTCGCCGAGCCCGGCGTCGTGCTCGTGCTCGCAGCGCCGCAGGTTCCGGCCGGCGCCTACGCCGACGCCGCGCTCGACCGCGCCGCCGCCGAGTTCGGCGAGGCCTGGCGGCGCGCGGTCGTCGCCAACGTCGTGAGCCGCGAGCCCAACGTGCGGCAGGTCGCGGCCAAGGTCGCGCTCGGCGAGGCCGACGCCGCGCTCGTCTACGCCACCGACGTCCGTGGCCTCGCCGGCGTGATCGCCGTCGCGCTGCCGGACGGCGTGTCGCCGGTCGCTCGCTACCCCGTGGCGGTGCTCGACGGCGCCGTCGACGCACGGCGCGCCCACGCCTTCGTCGACTTCCTGCTCGGACCCGAGGCGGAGGCGATCCTCGTCGCTGCCGGCTTCGGAACGCCGGAGCGCTGAGCCGTGGACGCCCGCATCCCCGCTCGGATCCTGCTGCCCGCCTCGGCGGTCCTGCTGCTTCTGCTCGTACTCCCCGGGGCGGTGCTGCTGGTGCGCAGCCTGCGGCCCGAACTGATCGCCTCGTTGGGCGCCGACGTCGTCGTCGATGCGCTGCGGCTGTCGCTCACCACGAGCGCCATCAGCCTCGGCCTGACGTGGCTGTTCGGGACGCCGGTCGCGTACCTGCTGGCCCGCTACCGCTTCCGCGGCCGTCGCGTGCTCGAGGCCCTGCTCGACCTGCCGCTGGTGCTGCCGCCGGTCGTGGCCGGCGTGATGCTGCTGCTGGTCTTCGGTCGACGCGGACTGCTCGGGGCGCCGCTGTCCGAGCTCGGCGTGCGCGTCGCCTTCACCACCACCGCCGTGGTGCTCGCGCAGGTGTTCGTGTCGGCGCCGCTGTACGTGCGGAGCGTCAAGGCCGGCTTCGAGCGCGGCATCGTGCCGCTCGAACGGGCCGCGCTGACGCTGCACGCCTCGCGCTGGCGCGTGTTCGGACGGGTGACGCTTCCGCTCGCCGCGCCGGCCCTGCTCGAGGGGACGGTGCTCGCGTGGACACGGGCGCTCGGCGAGTTCGGCGCCACCATCGTCGTCGCCGGAAGCCTGCAAGGGG
>CBDUCW010000226.1:0-4213 GCA_965365745.1 uncultured Trueperaceae bacterium | reverse complement strand
CCACCGTGCAGGCCGACGCCGCCCAGGGCATCAAGCCCAAGGGCCAGAGCCTCACGCAGATCGCTTGGCAGCAGTTCCAGAAGCACCCGATGGCGAAGGTGTCGCTGGCGGTGCTCGGCTTGCTGTACTTCCTGGCCGCGTTCGCCGACTTCATCGCGCCCTACCCCGAGCGCTTCCTCAACGCCTACGCGACCTTCCAACCCCCCAACCAGATCTACTTCCGCGACGAGGACGGGAGCCTCACGCGCCCCTACATCTACGAGATGGAGAAGTCGATCAACTTCGAGACCTTCGAAGAGGTCTGGACCGAGGATCGTTCGCGGAAGTACAACATCGAGTTCCTGGTGCAGCGCACCGGTGTTCGCGACCGCTACGTGCCGTTCCCGCTGAACTTGATCCCGGTCCCCGTGCGCAACGCGATCGGTCTGCGGCCGTTTGCCACGTGGCACCTGTTCGGCGTCGGCGACCCCACCGACAACGTCAAGCTGTACCTGTGGGGATCGGACGACGTCGGCAGCGACGTCTTCGGAAAGATCCTGTTCGGTTCGCGCGTCAGTCTCACCATCGGCATCGTCGCCGCGATCGTCGCCGTCGCAATCGGGATGTTCATGGGTGGCGTCGCCGGCTTCTTCGGCGGGTGGGTCGACGAACTCATCCTGCGCATGGTCGAGGCGCTGGGCGCCATCCCGGACCTGTTCCTGCTCATCGCCCTGTCGGCGATCTTCTATCCGCTCAACCTGCCGAGTTCGACGCTGTTCCTGGTGATCGTCATCGTGCTCTCGATGATCGGATGGGGCGGCATCGCCCGCACCGTTCGCGGCCAGGTCTACTCGCTGAAGGAGCGCGACTTCGCCGTGGCGGCGCGTGCTCTGGGTCGCTCCAACCTCGGCATCATCGTGCGCCACCTGCTCCCCAACACGCTCACCTACATCATCGTCGTGCTGTCGCTGATCATCCCGAGCTACATCCTGGTCGAGTCGGTGCTGTCGTTCTTCGGCTTGGGCATCCAACCGCCGGCGACGAGCTGGGGGTTGATGCTCGCCACCGCGCAGAACTTCGCCGGCGTCACCAGCCTCACGGAGCGCTGGTGGATCTTCCTCCCCGGCGTCTTCATCTTCGTTTCGGTGCTCACCTGGAACCTCGTCGGCGACGCGCTTCGCGACGCCTTCGATCCGCGCTCGCGGCGCTGAGTCGCTGGCGGGGGACGCGCCTGCGAAGCCCCTCGCTCCACAGCCCTCGTCCCCTTCGTACGTTCGGCCCCGTCGCTCCGGCGACGGGGCCTTCGCTCGCGGCGCTCCCGTGTGGTAGCTTCGACCCCTCGCACAATTCGTCGCGTCTCTCAGGAGGTATCCCATGGCTCGTCTGTTCTCTCGCTGGTCGATCCTGGTTCTTGCGGCGCTCGCCGCGTTCGTGCTGGGAACGGCCCACGCCCAGTTCCAGCCGAGCAGCGTCGAATGCATCGCGCCCGCCAACCCCGGCGGCGGTTGGGACTTCACCTGCCGCGTCCCGGCGCGCCAGGTGATGGAGGCGCTCGATCTCGTGCCCGGCAGCATGCAGGTCACGAACCTCTCGGGCGGCGGCGGTGGCGTCGCGTACGCGAACGTGGTCACGCAGCGCAACGACGACGAGAACCTGATCGTCGCCGCGTCCACCGCGACCGCGACGCGGCTCGCCCAGGACCAGTACGCCGGCTTCACCGCCGACCAGGTTCGGTGGCTCGGCGCGGTCGGGGCCGACTTCGGCGCCATCGCCGTCGCGGCCGACAGCCCCTTCGCATCGCTCGGCGAGCTCGTCGACGCCATGGTCGCCGATCCGTCGTCGCTGAACTTCGTCGGGGGCAGCGCGCCCGGCGGCTGGGATCACCTCAAGGTCCTGCTGCTGGCCGAAGCCGCCGGCATCAGCGAACTGCGCAGCGTGCCGTACATCGCCTTCGACAACGGCGGCGCCGCCATGATCGAAGTGATCGGTGGACGGGCCGACGCCTTCACCGGCGATGTGTCCGAGGTCCTCGGCCAGGTCGAAGCCGGCGAGCTCCGCGTGCTCGGCATCCTCGCGCCCGAGCGCATCTCGGTGCTGCCCGACACGCCGACCGCGCGCGAAGCCGGCTACGACGTCGTGGGCGCCAACTGGCGCGCCTTCTACGCCCCCGGCGGCATCAGCGACGCCGCCTACGAGTACTGGGTCGACGCCGTCCGCCAGGTCGCCGACTCCGAGGAGTGGGCCACCCTCCGCGACCAGAACGGACTCGCGCCGTTCGCGCTGTTCGGGGCCGAGTTCGAGTCGTTCGTGAACGACCAGGTGGCGGCCATCCGCACGATTTCGCAGGACCTCGGCCTCATTCAGTAGCCGCCACGCGGCTCCTCTCGTGACCGATCGCATCTTCGGTGGCGTCATCTTCATCGGCGCCCTCCTGTACGGCCTCGGGGCACTCCGCCTCGAGGCCGCCTTCCTCGGCGGGCCGGTGGGCCCGAAGGTCTTTCCGCTGCTCCTCGCGATCGTATGCGGCCTGCTCGGGCTCGCGCTGCTCGCGCGGCCGAGCGGCGAACCCGCCTGGCCGGGGCCACGCGGCTGGCTCGAGCTCGGGGTCGTGACCGTGTCGTTCGTGGTCTACGGATTCCTGCTCGTGCCGATCGGGTTCCTCGCCGCGACGACGCTCGAGACCGGCTTCGTCAGCTGGCGCTTCGGTGCGCGCCCGCTCCCCGCGCTGCTGGTCGGGATCGGCGTCGCCGTCGCCCTCTGGCTTCTCTTCGTGTTCGCCCTCGACATCCCCCTGCCCATCGGCCGGGTGTTCGGGGGGCGCTGAGTCATGGAGATCTTTGGGCTCCTCGCCGACGGCTTCGCCGTCGCGCTCCAGCCGACCAACCTGTTGGTCGCCTTCATCGGCGTCCTGCTCGGCACCATCATCGGGATGCTCCCGGGCGTGGGCCCGATCAACGCCATCGCCATCCTGATCCCGATCACCTTCGCGCTGGGGCTCCCGGCCGAAACCGCGATCATCATGTTCGCGGGGATCTTCTACGGGTCGCAGTACGGCAACTCGATCAGCAGCATCCTCCTGAACGTGCCCGGCACGGCCTCGTCGGTGGTCACGGCCATCGACGGCAACCCCATGGCCAAGCAGGGCCGAGGCGGGCCGGCGTTGGCGATGAGCGCGATCGCGAGCTTCTTCGGCGGCACGGTATCGATCGTGTTCATGATGTTCTTCGCGCCCCTGCTGGCGCGCTGGGCGATCAACTTCGGACCGGCCGAGTACTTCGTGCTGATGGTCTTCGCGTTCACGACGCTCTCGAGCCTCGTCGGCGACAACGTCGTCAAGGCGCTCGCCTCGGCCGTGTTCGGCCTGATGCTCGCCACGGTGGGCCTCGACCCCCAGTCGAACGTGCTGCGCTACACCTTCGGCCAGCTCAAGCTCTACGACGGGATGGACTTCGTCGTCGTCACGATCGGCTTCTTCGCGATCAGCGAGGTGCTGCAGATGCTCGAGGAGAGCCGCGGCGGGCAGCAGGCCCGCCATGCGGTCGGCCGCGTGATGGTCAGCACCAAGGAGTTCCTGAGCTCCGTGTGGACGATGGTCCGTTCGTCCATCTCGGGCTTCCTCATCGGCGTGCTGCCCGGGGCCGGCGCGACGATCGCCTCGTTCGTCGCCTACACGACCGAGCGGCGCCTCGTGAAGAACGAGAACTTCGGCAAGGGCGACATCCGCGGCGTGGCGGCGCCCGAGGCCGCCAACAACGCCAGCGCGGTCGGCGCCCTCATCCCCATGCTCACGCTCGGCGTGCCGGGGAGCGGGACCACGGCCGTCATGCTCGCCGCGCTCCTCTCGCTCAACGTTCGCCCCGGTCCGCTCCTGCTCGAGCAACGACCGTCGATCTTCTGGGGCCTGATCGCGAGCATGTACATCGGCAACCTGATGCTGCTCGTGTTGAACCTGCCTCTCGTCGGCGTCTTCGCGCGCATCCTCTCGGTCCCGCGCTGGGTCCTCATGCCGCTGGTCGCGACGCTGTCGTTCATCGGCGTGTACGCCGTGAACAACAGCGCCTTCGACGTCTACCTGATGGCCGGCTTCGGTCTGGTCGGGTGGGCGATGCGAAAGGGCGGCTTCCCGCTGGCACCGGTCATCCTTGGCCTCGTGCTCGGGGGTCTGATGGAGGTCAACCTCCGTCGGGCGCTGCAGCTCTCCGGAGGGGACTGGACCGTGCTATTCACCAGCCCG
>CBDUCW010000225.1:0-4216 GCA_965365745.1 uncultured Trueperaceae bacterium | reverse complement strand
CGGCGGACCTCGTGGACACGCCGATGCGGTGGCCGGCGTCCTCCCACTCGACGACGTAGTTGTCATAGTCAACACCCGCCTTGCGGATGGTGCGCGGGCTGGACGACCCGGCCCCGGTTTGAGCGTGGGGCCGGCGGAGCCTGCGCGGACGGGCGCGTCGTCCGACGCTCCAGCGAGCGGCGGCGACCGACCGGTCGCCGGCCGCGAGCGACTCGTCCACGTCGACGCCCTGCGCGGAGCGGCGCTGTTCGGCATCCTGCTCGTCAACCTGCTCGCGTTCAGCGGGCCGTCGTTCCTTCACACGCGCCCGCTGTCGTGGTGGTCGGGCGCCGACCGGTGGGTCGAGTGGGGCATCCTCGTGACCGCCGAAGGCGCCTTCTTCACGCTGTTCAGCCTGTTGTTCGGGTGGGGGTTCGGGCGCTGGATGCGCACCCGCGGCTCGGGCGCGCGCCGGCGCTTCAGGCGCCGTATCGGGTGGCTCCTGGCGATCGGACTGGTGCACCTGTTCGGGCTGTGGGTCGGCGACATCCTGGTGAGCTACGCGCTCGTGGGCTTCCTCCTGATCCCGTTCGCCGGATCCCGGGCGCGCACGCTGGCGGTCGCCGGCCTCGTCGCGTGGGCCGTCGGCGCCCTGCTGTTCGCCGCGTTGCCGGCCGAGTTCCCGATCACGGGCGGCGAGCGCTGGATCGCGCTCTACGGAACGGGTTCGGCCGAGGCGATCGTTCGCACGCGGCTGCGGCAGGGTCTGGCGTCGCTGCCCGCGACGCTCCTGTACGCCCCGCTGCTCGGGGGGTTGTTCCTGCTCGGCGCGGCCGCAGCGCGCGGGCGTCTGCTCGAACGCTTGAGGGAGCCGGCCGTGCGTCGCGCGGGAGGCGTGCTCGCCGTCGCGGGCCTGGCGCTCGGGAGCGGGCTGAAGGCGATCTACGGGGCGCAGCTCCTCGGCGACGGCGACCTCGACCGCTTCCTGCTCGCCACCGCGCTGGGCGGCCCGCTTCAAGGCGTCGGTCTGGCCGCCGGACTGAGCCTCGCGTTCACGGCGCCGGGCCGTGGAGCCGCGATCGACCGCGTCGTGCGCAGCCTTGCAGCCGTGGGCCGCGTCGCGCTCAGCGCCTACTTGCTGCAATCGGTCGTGATGACGGGGCTGTTCTACGCCTACGGCCTGGGGTTCTACGGCCGGGTCGGACCGGCGCGGGGGGTCGGGATCGTGATCGCCGTGTTCGCGCTCGAGATCGTTCTCGCTCGCGCTTGGCTGGCGCGGCACCGCTTCGGCCCCGTCGAGGCGCTGTGGCGGCGCCTCACGTACGGCCGGCTCTAGGGCGCCCGGGCGCGCCCGGCTACGCCAGCCGGAGTCCGTTCGGGACCGGCTTGTCGGGCACCGCGAGCACGACGCCGTCGTCGCGGTAGACGCCGGTCACCAGGCACTCGCTACGCATCGGGCCGATCTGCTTCGGGGGGAAGTTCACGACCGCGAGGACCTGCTTGCCCTCGAGTTCGGCGCGGTCGTAGAGCTCGGTGATCTGGGCGCTCGAGCGCAGGGTGCCGAGCTCGGGTCCGAAATCGACCGTCAGCTTGTAGGCCGGCACGCGAGCCTCGGGGAACGCCTCCGCCGCCACGATCGTTCCGACGCGCAGCTCGACTCGCTCGAACTCCTCCCACGTCAGGGGCGCGTCGGCGCTCACCGGGGTCGCGATCCGGCGCCGGCCGAAGCCATGGCCCGGCTCACGGCGTCACCGAAGCGCCGCCCAACCGCGTCGCCGACCCGTGTCGGCGACGTCGAGGCGGGGGCAGGCCGCCCGCAGCTGCGCTGCCGACGCACGTCAGAACCAAGCGTCGAGCCAGGCGCGCATCTGATCGATCTCGGCACGCTGGGCCGCGATGATCGCGCGGGCGAGCTCGGCGACCTCCGGGTGCTCGGCGAGGCCGTCGTCGAGCAGCATGCGCGCCATCATCACCGCGCCCTCGTGGTGCATGATCATGTCTTCGAGGAACACGCGGTCGAGCGTGTCGGGGTCGAGGTCGGTGAGATCGCGCATCATCGGCATGTAGCGGGCCTCGCCGCTGCGCTCCGGGTACCAGGCCGCGAGCCACCCGTTCATCAGGTCGATCTCGGCGAGCTGGCTGGTGACGATGCCCCACGTGAACGCGCGCATCTCGGGCCGGTGCGTCCTCACGAACACGTGGAGCCCCGTGTCGACGGCCTCCTGGTGGTGCGGGATCATCCCGGCGATGAACGAGTACTCGTCGACCACCGGCTCCATCATCATGGTGTGGTCCATGGCGTGCTCGTCTGCGGCGTCGTGGTCCATTCCGTCCATCTGCGCGAAGGCGGCCGGTGCCACGAGGCAGGCGAATCCGAAGACGACGGCGAGGGCGATCCTGCGGAGAGGGGAAGCGCGGTTGATCATGATGGTGCTCCTTGGGGTGTCGTCCGGAGGGACGTCAACGATCGGTGTTGGGGCGAGCGAGCGCGACGGGGTTCCCGTGCGGGTCGAAGGCGTGTCGGAAGGTAAAGGCGTAGGGCGTCGGCCCGTGGGCGTGGAGATGCTCGAGCCGTTCGCAGCCCTCGGCCCAGCTCGGCGTGTGGTCGTCGGCGATCCACCACGCGACGTACCCCGGCGCGTCGATCTTCCGAAACCAGGCCCTACGGTTCCGAAGCGCGGCGAGGTGCTCTCCGGAGTACGCGTAGGCGGACACCGCCTCGAGGTCGCGCCAGACGGACAGCGTCTGAATCGGGTGATGGTCGGCGGCCGGAGGTGGTTCCCCGGGGAACGCGGGGTAGCGGTGGGGAGTCCAGGGGCCGTCGTCGTACGCGTCCGGGGCGGCAAGGAAGCCATCGGCGGCGTATGCCTGTCCGAACGAGGCGTCCACGCGAGGCAGAAAGTCGGCGATGCTCGGGTGGTCGTACGCCTCGTGCAGCTCTCCGTAGGTCATGAATCCAACGCGCGCCATCGTGCACCTCCACTCGGGGTCGTGGCGCCGATCGGCACGGCGCCATCCGGTGCCCTTCGTCACTCTACCGGTACGGCGCGCTGCGGCCCGAGCAGCACGCTCCGGCATGCGTCCACGCGCGCCCACGGCGCGGCCGGACACGCGGTGCTCAGAAGCGGTGTCCGGGCGAACGCGCCGGCGCCGCGGCTCAGCTCCCGCCGCTCCGATCGCTGCCGTCGAGCGTGAGCAGCGGCCGGTACAGGTCGGGCCGGCGGTCGCGGAACATCCCGAACCCCGCGCGGAACGAGCGGGCGGCCGCGAAGTCGAGCTCGGCGTAGATGACGGTCTCCTCGGTCCGGCCCGCTTCGGCCAGCAGCTCCCCCTCCATGTCGGCGATGAAGCTGCTGCCGTAGAAGGTGGCGTCCCCTTCCTGCCCCACGCGGTTGGCCGCCGCGATGTACACCGAATTCGACACGGCGTGCCCGAGCATGGCGCGGCGCCACATGTCGCGCGTGTCGAGCCCACCGGATTCGGGGGGCTCGCTGCCGATCGCGGTGGGGTAGAGCAGCAGATCGGCGCCCTGCAGCGCCATGGCCCGTGCCGCCTCGGGGAACCACTGATCCCAGCAGATGCCCACGCCGATCCGCCCCACGGCCGTGCGCCAGGTGCGGAAGCCGGTGTCGCCCGGGTTGAAGTAGTACTTCTCCTCGTAGCCGGGCCCGTCCGGGATGTGGCTCTTGCGGTAGACGCCGAGGACGCGACCGTCCACATCGACCATGGCCAGGCTGTTGAAGTAGCTCTGGTTGGCCTTCTCGAAGAAGCTGATGGGCAGAACCACGCCCAACTCGCCGGCGAGCGAGCCGAATCGTTCGAGGAAGGGGTGGCCGTCGACCTCGTGCGCCAGCGCGAAGAGCTCCTCGCGCTCGAGCTGCGGGAAGTAGAGCGCCTCGAAGAGCTCCTGCAGCAGCACCACGTCGGCGCCGGCGGCCGCGGCCTCGCGCACGTGCGCCTCGGCCTTGGCGAGGTTGGCCTCGAGGTCGTCGCTGCAGGCCATCTGCACGACGGCGAGGGTGACGGTGTCGGGCACGGGGAATCCTTTCCGGGGAGGCACGAGCCGCGCGGGACGGCCGGCGGGGGTCGGAGTCAGTCGGGCGGAGCGACGGGCCCCGCCGGTTGCTGCTGGGTGACGCAGTGGAACGCCCCGCCGCCGGTGATGAGCGAGCCGGCCGGGCGGCCGAGCACGTCGCGAGCGGGGAACAGCGGCCGCAGGACGTCGAGCGCTTCGGCG
>CBDUCW010000224.1:0-4265 GCA_965365745.1 uncultured Trueperaceae bacterium | reverse complement strand
TTCGCCGACGGGCTCGGGTGGCTGCGCGTGCTCGACGTGGCGGGCGAGACCAAGAAGGGCAACCTCAAGGTCGAGGTGGAGGTCGAGAAGGCCTGACGGCGGGCGGCGTCAGCTCCGCCGAACCCGCTTGCCGGCATCCTTGCCGCGCCCCTTGAACACCATGCGGATCGGGACCTCCGAGAAGCCGAGGTCGTCGCGGATCCGGTTGCGCAGGTATTGCTCGTAGGCGCGGGTGAGGAACTCCTCGGTGTTGACGCTGAACACGAAGGTCGGCGGTGCCACGTCGGCCTGGGTGGCGTAGAGCAGCTTGAGCGGTCGCCCCTTGAAGTTCGGGGGCGCCTGCCGCTGCGTCCACACCTTGATCCACTGGTTCATCTCGCCCGTCGGGATGCGCCGGCGCGCCGTGTCGAAGACGCGGATGCACGTCGCGAGCAGCTCGTGGAGGCCGAAGTCGGTCTCGGCGCTCGTGTAGACCTTGGGCGCGAAGGCGAGGTGCGACAGCTCGATGTCGATCGCCCGGTTGACGTCGGCCATCATCTGGTCGGTGACGAGGTCCCACTTGTTGATCGCCATCACGACGGGGATGCCGTCCTCGAGCGCCATGTTCGCGATCCGCATCTCGTGGTCGCCGAGCTCGAACGGGTCGACCACCAGCACGGCGACCTCGGCGCGCTTCATGGCCAACTCGCTGCGCAGCTTGCTGTAGTACTCGACGTCGTGGCTGGGCTTGCGGCGGATCCCCGCGGTGTCGACGAGCACGAAGGGGCGCCCGCCGAACTCCATGCGGATGTCGACCGAGTCGCGGGTGGTGCCCGCCTCGTCGCTGACGATGACGCGTTCGTCGCCGAGCAGCGCGTTGACGAGGCTCGACTTGCCGGCGTTCGGACGGCCCACGATCGCGATCGTGACCGCGTCCTCCTCGGTGCTCTCGTGCAGGTCGGGAAGCGCGTCGGCGATCCGCTCTTCGAGCGCGTAGATGCCGCGGGCGTGCTCGGCGCTGACCGGGAGCGGCTCGCCGAAGCCGAGGCCGTACAGCTCGTACATCTCGGGGCTCTGGGCGTGCTTCGGATCGTCGATCTTGGTCGCCAGCAGCAGCACCGGAACGCCCTGTCCACGCAGCCAGTCGGCGATCTCCTCGTCGGCCGCGGTCAGGTCGCTGCGCCCGTCGACGCAGAACAGCACCAGATCGACGGCCCGCTGCTCCACCTCGACGCGCTGCCGGATCTTCGCTTCCCAGCGATCGCCCGACCACAGGCCGCCGGTGTCGAGCAGGGTGACGAGGGTCCCGTCGTCCAGCTCGGCGACCCCCTCCTTGACGTCGCGCGTGACGCCGGGCTGGTCGGCGACGATCGCTTCGCGTCGCCCCACGAGTCGATTGAACAGGCTCGATTTGCCGACGTTGGGCCGGCCCACGATTGCGACGCGTCCCCGTTCAGCCATCGGAGGCCTCCACGGCGATCGGTCCCGCCTCGGCGTCGTCGCGCGGCGGTCCGACGCGGTCGCCCACGTCGAGACGCTGCCCGCGCGCCCAGGCCGCGGCGTCCATGGTCGCCTTGCCGGCGGGGGTGACGCGCTCGAGCCGGAGCGCCCCGTCGCCGCTGGCGACGACGATCGCCGGGTCGTCGACGGCCACGACCGTGCCCGGCGCGGACCGATCGGTCCCTACGGATCCCGCGCCCCCCGGCGCGGGGCGCAGGGCGTCGACGCGGACGCGCCGACCGTCGTGTTCGAAGTACGTTCCCGGCCAGGCGAAGACGCCGCGGTAGCGGTCGTAGCTGCTGCGCGCGGAGCGCTCGAAGCGCAGGCGGCCGTCCTCGCGATCGAGCAGCCGCGCGTGCGACGCCTCGGCGTCGTCCTGGGGGCGCGAGGGCAGCTCCCCGCGGGCGAGCAGGTCGAGGGCCTCGAGCAGCGCGTCGACGCCGAGCTCCGACAGGCGCTCGAACAGCTCGGGCGCGGTCTCGTCGGGCCCGATGTCGAGCGCACGCTGGAGCCGGATCGGCCCCGTGTCGAGCCCGAGTTCGGTCTGCATGATCGTCACGCCCGTCGTCCTGCGACCGTCGATCAGCGCCCACTGGATCGGGGCGGCGCCCCGGTAGGCGGGGAGCAGCGAGGCGTGGACGTTCAGGAACCCGTGACGGGGAACCGCCAGCAGCGAGGCGGGCAGGATCTTGCCGTAGGCGGCGGTGACGGCCACCTCGAGGTCGGCCGCGCGCAGCTGCGCCTCGAAGTCCGCGTTCCCCTTGAGCCGGGCCGGCTGCGCGAGCGGCAGGCCGAGGTCCAGCGCGCGCTCGGCGGCCGCCGGCTGGCGCAGCTTCATGCCGCGTCCGGCGGGCTTGGCGGGCTGGGTCACGACCAGCTGCAGCTCGTGACGGGCGTGCAGGGCGTCGAGCACCGGGACGGCGAAGTCGGGACTCCCGAACAGGGCGACGCGGAGCCGCTTCGGGCGGGTCGTCACGGCGTCAGCCGCTCGCCGCGTTGCGTTCGAGGTCGCGCAGCAGCGCTTTGGCGGCGCGCTGCATCTCGGCGAGCTCGCTGCGGTGTTCGTTCATGAAGGCCTTCCGCTCGGCCGCCGGCAGGCGGTCGAGGAACAGCACGCCGTCGAGGTGATCGAGCTCGTGCTGGATCACGTGCGCGAAGTGCCCCTCGGCCTCGAGTTCCCGTTCGGCGCCGCTCGCGTCCCGGTAGCGCACCCGGACCCAGCGGTCCCGCTCCATCTCGTCGACGAACAGCCCGGGCAGCGACAGGCAGCCGTCCTGTCCGTGCTGCGTGCCGCGCCGCTCGACGATCTCGGGATTGATCATCGCGTGCTCCGCGACGACGCCCCAGCGCTCCTTCTTCTCGGCGCGCGTCCACTCGGACGGGTCGACGACCTGCCCGTGCTCGCTGGATTCGTCGGCCGGCTTCGTCTCGAGAGCGATGAACACGCGCCACGGCACGCCGATCTGCGGCGCGGCGAGGCCGACGCCGTTGGCGGCGTACATCGTCTCGAGCATGTCGTCGACGAGCCGTCGGAGCGACGCGTCGAAGCGCTCGACCGGGCGCGCGACCTGACGCAGCACGGGATCGCCGTAGTAGCGGATGGGGTGGATCACGGGAGTGCCTCGTCGGGAAGGGGAGCGGAGGGGTCGGAGGGCGGGCGAACGGGGACGCGCCGCGCGGCGCGGGCGTCGCGGCCGTCCGCCGGGAGGGCGGTCCGCGTCAGGGGAGCGGGGACCCGCGGTTCGCCGGTTCGGGGATCGTGACCGTCGCGCGTGGGGCGGGGCCCGCCACCACGCCGGCCGGGACCTCGAGGGCCAGCGGAAGAGTATAGCGGCCGGGCTCGAGCTGCGACGTGTCGGCGTCGACGCGAGCGCGCACGGTGGCGAGGCCGGCGAGTACGCTCGGCGGCGCGGCCACGGCGATGGTGGTGCGTTCGAGTTCGACCTGCAGGCCGTCGCGCGCCAGGGTGATCGGCACCGTGCCCCGCGCCAGCAGCTCGCTCAGGGAAGCGGTCACGGTCACCCGTTCGGGCGTGATCTGCGTGTCGCGTACCGGCTCGCCGTCGGGGTCGACGGCGAAGGGACGGAGGTCCAGCGTGCGCGGCGCGTCGTCGAGGTCGGCGACCGGCACCCCGACCAGTACGCGGTCGACGGTCTCGAGCACCTCGCGCCGTGCCCGCACCGTGATCGAGCCGCCGAGCGCGGGATCCACCGTCGCCACCATGCGCCGGTCGGAGCTCGCGCGTCCGAGCTCGACGGCCTGGATCGGGACCGCGCGACTCGTGACGCTGGTGACCAACCCCTGCAGGCTGGTCGGCTCGACGCGTTGGGTTCGGATGCCGCGCGGCGTGTCGACGTCGATCTGCTCGCGGAAGTCGCCGTCGATCCCGCTGAGGTCGAGGCGTGCGGTGATCCCGTCCGGGTCGAGGCGCTCGACCTGCGTCGACGGCCCCGAGACGGTGACTTCGACGACGTCGGCGAGCCCCACGACGACCTCGTTGGTGGCGATCCCCTCGACGGTGATCGGCACCAGCAGGCTCCGCTGCGTCGTGGACTCGTCGTTGTTCACGACGAAGGTCCAGACGAAGATCGCCAGCGCCAGCGCTCCGAGCTTGGCCGGCCAGTTGCGGATCACGCGCTGCCACAGCTGGCGCATCATGCGTCGTACACCTCGCGCAGCGCCGCCTTGACGTCGGTCGGAGCGACGTCGACGCGCAGCTCGCCGCCCTGCGCCAACGACACGGTGCCGCGCTCCTCGTTCACGACGATGTCCAGCGCGTCGGATAC
>CBDUCW010000223.1:0-4277 GCA_965365745.1 uncultured Trueperaceae bacterium | reverse complement strand
GAGCCGAATCGCCCCGGCTTCGACCCCCTCGGGGCGCTCGGTGACGTTGCGGACCACCGCGACGGGCACGCCGAGCGCCGCCCCCTCCTCCTGCAGGCCGCCCGAGTCGGTCACGATCAAGCGGCTGCCCGCCAGCAGCGCGGCCATCCGGTCGTACGGCCACGGCTCTTCGAGGCGCACGTTCGCGATCGACCCGAGGGCGGGGACGACGGCTTCGCGCACCGCGGGATTGGGATGCATCGGGTAGACGAAGGTGAGGTCGGGGTGCTCGCGTGCCACGGCGCCAAGCGCGGCCGCCACGCGGTCGAGGACCGGCAGGTTCTCGCGCCGGTGCAGCGTGACCGCGACGAGGCGTCCGGCATCGAGGTCGTCCGGCAGCTCGGCCCGCTCGGCCACCCAGCGCACCGCATCGACGGCGGTGTTTCCCGTGACGACGATGCGCGCCTCGGACTTGCCCTCGGCCCGAAGGTTGCGCCGGGCGCCCGCGGTGGGCGCCAGGTCGAGATCGGTCAGCACGTCCGTGAGGCGTCGGTTGGCCTCTTCGGGGAACGGTTCGCCGAGATCGAAGCTCCGCAGCCCCGCCTCGACGTGCCCCACCGGGATCTGTTCGTAGAAGGCCGCCAGCGCCACGGCGAACGTGGTGAGCGTGTCGCCGTGGACCAGGACGTAGTCGAGGTCCGAGCGGGAAAGCAGGTCGGCTGCCGCCGGAACGATGCGGGCCAGCAGCTCGGGCAGCGTCTGCCGCTCGGTCATGACGTCGAGGTCGGCATCGGGCTCGAGCCCGAAGATCTCGAGCATCATGTCGAGCTGGTCGCGGTGCTGGCCGGTGACGAGCAGCACGGGCTCGGTGGCGGGGTGGGCCTCGAGGGCGCGCACCACCGGCGCCATCTTGCTGGCCTCGGGCCGGGTCCCGAAGGCGACCCCCACGCGGTGCGACGCCGACGCGGTCACGACAGCGCGGTGCGTTCGCGCTCCACTTCGGCCAGCCGGATCCAGCTCGCCGCCGCGATGCCGGTCACCGTCAGCGCGATCGTCACCATCATCAGCGGCGCGGGCGTGCGCGACAGCGCCATGCCCAGCGCGCCGAGGCCGAGCGTCGCCAGCCACAGCAGCAGCACGGTGCCGCGCTTCGAGCCGCTCTGCCGGCGCAGCAGATCGTGCAGGTGCTCGTTCGACGCCTCGGCGGGGCTCGCCCCGCGGCGCAGCCGTCGCAGCGTCACCTGTGTGATGTTCAGCACCGGCAGCGCCAGGATGAGCATGGGGGCCACGACGACCACCGTCGCGGTCACCTTGAGCGCGCCGAGCACGCTGACCGCCGCGAGCACGTAGCCGAGCAGGTAGGCCCCGGCGTCGCCCATGAAGATCGTCGCCGGGCTGAAGTTGTGGCGCAGGAAGCCGAGCGCCGCGCCCGCGAGCGCGGCGAGGATCAGCACGGCGGCGCCGCGGTCGGCGAACTGCAGCGCCACCGCCAGCAGGCTCATGGCGCTGATCGTGGCGATGCCGCTCGACAGGCCGTCGAGCCCGTCGATGAAGTTGAACGCGTTCGTGAATCCGACGACCCACAGGATCGTCACGACGATGGCCGCCGCCTCGGGGATGAACAGGTACGGGGTGGCGCCGAAGTAGTTCGTGACGAAGTCGATCGTCACGCCGTTCACGACGAGGATGCCCGCCGCCACGACCTGGCTGGCGAGCCGCATGCCGACCGGGATCTCCCACATGTCGTCGAGGAAGCCGACCAGCGCCATCAGCGAACCGCCCAGGGCGATCGCCAGCAGCTGCGCGCGCGTCGCGTCGATCAGCGCCGGATGCACCGCACTGCCGATCAGCAGCGCGAGCAGGAAGCCCCCGAGGATGGCGATGCCGCCGATGTTCGGAACCATCCCCTCGTGGACCCGCTGCCCCTGGCCGTGCTCGCCGCCGCCGCGCTGCACGGCTCCGATGCGGAGCGAGAAACGGCGCACGGCCGGCACGAAGGCGGCCACGGCGATCAGCGCCACGGCGAACGTGATCGCGGCCAGAACGAGGTAGTCGCGGATCGGTTGCACGTCGATCATGCTACCGCGCGGTCGTGGAATCCGATGAGAAGCGCTCCTCAGTCGAGGCGACGGTCCGGGCGGCTACTTCGTGCCGTAGATGCGGTCGCCGGCGTCGCCGAGCCCGGGGACGATGTAGCCCTTCTCGTTGAGCCGCTCGTCGAGGGCGGCCAGCGTGATCTCGACGTCGGGGTGTTCGCGCTCGACGATCTCGACGCCCTCGGGGGCGCCGATGATGCACAGCAGCCGGATCCGCTCGGCGCCCGCCTCCTTGAGCACTTGGACGGCGGCGGCCGCGCTGCCTCCGGTGGCGAGCATCGGATCGAGCACGAAGACGTCGCGCTCGGCGATGTCGCCCGGGAGCTTCCGGTAGTACTCGACCGGCTCGAGCGTCTTCGGGTCGCGGTACAGGCCCACGTGTCCGACGCGCGCCGACGGGACGAGCCCCAGGATCCCGTCCACCATGACCAGCCCCGCCCGCAGGATGCCGACGAGCGCCAGCTTCTTGCCGGCGAGCCGCTTCACCGTCGCCGGGGCGACCGGCGTCTCGACCTCGACCTCCTCGAGCTGCAGATCGCGCAGCGCTTCGAAGGCCATCAACGCCGAGATCTCGGTGCACAGCGATCGGAAGTCGCGCACGTTGGTGTTCTTGTCGCGGAGGATCGACAGCTTGTGGTGGATCAGCGGGTGGTCGAGAACGTGCAGCGACATGGGGTTCCTTTCGCGGTCGACGGGAGCGGCGGGGGCGGCGGGCGTCGGACGGGCTGCGGCGTGGCGGACGCCGGGTCCGCCACCGGGCCGCCCACGACGACGGGCCGCCCAGGTCGGGCGGCCCTGATCTGGCGGAGAGGGAGGGATTCGAACCCCCGGTACCCACGAGGGGTACAGCGGTTTTCGAGACCGCCCCGTTCAACCACTCCGGCACCTCTCCATCGGGTGCTGGCGCACATCGCAGCGCGCGTGACGGCGCGTCGTCGCCAGCGGTCGTCGCCTCGCGCATCGAGCCGGACGCTCCGGGCCCTGCCCGGGCGTCGGATCGCCGCCGGGATGCGGCGCGAGCGGTAGGGAGTATAGCGCAGACGATCGGGGCGGCGCCAGGGGTGACGCAACCCGGACCCCGGCGGTCCGCCCGCGCGGGTCCGTGCCCAGGCGCCTTGACGCCCCGCGCAGACGACGACTATCCTTGGAGGCCGGCCGGTGGCCCGTCGTCTAATGGCAGGACAACTGGTTCTGGTCCAGTCGGTCGGGGTTCGAATCCCTGCGGGCCAACCACGCTTCCCGGACGCTTGCGCGTCCGGGATCCTCTTTGGGCCGCGTCCTTGACGCTCTCGACGCGCGACGGATACACTTCGGGCGCTCCGATGACGGTGGCCCGTCGTCTAATGGCAGGACAACTGGTTTTGGTCCAGTCGGTCGGGGTTCGAATCCCTGCGGGCCAACCACCGCGCACCCCCGTCGCCGCACGTTCGTCGCTGGGGGCGCGCGTTGTTTTGCGCTCCGGGCCCCCCGCGGCGGTCAGCTCCCGTCGTCGTCGCGGTAGAACCCGTGGCCGCTCTTGCGCCCCAGCCGGCCCGACTCGACGAGCTTGCGCAGCGTCTGCGGGGGGCGGAATCGATCGCCCAGGGCCTCGTGCATGGACTCGGCGATGAACAGCACCGTGTCGAGCCCGATGTAGTCGGCGAGCTCGAGCGGTCCCATCGGATGGTTGAGCCCGAGCTTGACGGCCGTGTCGATGTCCTCGGCGTCGGCCACCCCCTCCTCGAGCATGCGGATCCCCTCGAGCAGGATCACGGCGACGGCCCGCGTGGTCACGAATCCCTGCCGGTCGATCACCGTGACGGTTGTCTTTCCGCAGGCCTCGGCCACCGCGCGCGCCGCCTCGAGGGCCGCGTCGCCCGTCCGCACCGCGCGCACGAGCTCGACGAGCTCCATCCGCTCCGGCGGGTTGAACCAGTGCATCCCCACGACCTGCTCGGGCCGCTCGGTGGCCGCCGCCACGGCGGTGACCGACAGCTCGCTCGTGTTGGTCGCGAGCACGGCCCCGGGCGGCGCGTGGGCGTCGAGTTCCTCGAAGATCCGGCGTTTGAGCTCGAGCCGCTCGGGGACCGCCTCGATGACGAGATGCGCGTCGGCCACGGCGTCGGCGAGGTCGGCGGCGGCGCGCCACAGGGCGCCCAGACGTTCGCCGTCGACCCGCTTCGCCGCCCGGGCCCGGGCCCGCTCCACGGCCGCCGCGTCGGG
>CBDUCW010000222.1:0-4283 GCA_965365745.1 uncultured Trueperaceae bacterium | reverse complement strand
CGTCGCTGCAGACCAGGAGGCGGTCGCCGGGGTGCACCTCGAAGTGCAGCAGGTCGAGCTGGAAGCGCTCGGTGGCGCCCAGCGCGTTCGTGATGATGTTGCGGAAGCGGTGCCGCCGCGCCTCGCCCTCGGTCAGCATCCCCTGGCGCACCCGGTCGGCGACCCAGCTGTGGTCCTGCGTGAGGCGGCGGATCTCGTCGTCGCGCACCAGGTAGGCGCGCGAATCGCCGACGTGGCCCACGAGCCCGATCTGGTCGTCGACGAGCACGGCGGTGAGCGTCGTGCCCATGCCGCGGCTCTCGGGGCGCTCCTGCGCCACCGAGTGCACCGCGAGGTTGGCGGCCTGGGCCGCGCGCGCGAGCGCGGCCGGGGGGTGGGCGCGGACGCGACGCAGCTCTCGCTCGAGCACTTCGACGGCCGTTCGCGATGCGAGCTCGCCCATCCGGTGCCCGCCCATGCCGTCGGCGACCGCGAGCAGCCAGCCCTTGCCGGCGATCCGCTCGGCGAGAAAGCTGTCCTGGTTGACGGTTCGCACGTGCCCCGGATCCGAGCGCCCCGCAAGCAGCAGCGCGGTCTCGTCCGCCGCGGCCGGTCGGGGAGCTTCCATGAGCAAGCAGTATAGCCGTGCACGGCGCGGATCGTCGCTCGACAGCGCCGGTGCGGCGCGCGCTGCGAGACGGCGGCGCCGGGGCGGACGCGGAGCGGCCGCCGGCCCCGGGAGCGGTCCGAGGCCGCTGGTATGCTTCCCGCCATGACGATCGACGCCGCTTCGACCGCACGCGAGATCGCGTCCGCCGTCTCCGCCGGCGAGGCCACGGCCGCCGACGTCGTCGCCGCCTCGCTGCAGCGCTGCGAGACCGTACAGGAGGCGACGAACGCCTTCGTGACGATCGCGCACGACGCCGCCCGCGCGGCCGCCGCCCGCGTCGACGCGCGCCTCGCCGCGGGCGAGGAGCTGCCGCTCGCCGGCGTTCCGGTGGCGGTCAAGGACAACATCTGCACCGCCGAGATCCGCTCGACGGCGGGGTCGGAAATGCTGGGCGACTTCGTGCCCCCGTACGACGCCACCGTCGTGGCCCGACTCGAGGCCGCCGGCGCCGTGGTGGTGGCCAAGGCGAACTGCGACGAGTTCGGGATGGGCGGGAGCAACGAGAACTCGGCCTTCGGCCCGGTGCGCAACCCCTGGGACGCCGCGCGCGTCTCCGGCGGCAGCTCGGGGGGCTCGGCGGTGGCCGTCGCGGCCGGGGCCGTGCCCGTCGCGCTCGGAACCGACACCGGGGGGTCGGTGCGTCAGCCGGCCGCCTTCACCGGCGTGCTCGGCTTCAAGCCGACCTACGGCACCTTCTCGCGCTACGGCGTCATGGCCTTCGCCAGCTCGCTCGACCAGGTCGGCGTGCTCGCCCGCAGCGTCGACGACGTCGCCGCGGTCGGTCGTGCCGTGGCGGGGCTCGACCCGATGGACGCGACGACCGTGGAGGGACGACCCGAGACCTGGGCCCTGCCGACGCTCGATCCGGACGGGGATGCGCCGCTCGCGGGTCTGCGGATCGGTCGCGTCGAGGAGCTCAGCGGCGACGGGGTCGCCGCCGACGTCCGGGCCGGCCTCGATCGCACGCTGGCGACGCTCGAGGCGATGGGCGCGACGATCGTCGACGTGCACCTGCCGCGGGCCGAGTACGGCGTGGCCACGTACTACCTCGTGGCGATGGCCGAAGCGTCGAGCAATCTCGCCCGCTACGACGGGATGATCTACTCGACCCGGCTCGGCGAAGACGGCGACGGCCAGGCCGACGTCATGATGCGCTCGCGGGGGGCGTCGTTCGGGCCCGAGGTCCGTCGCCGCGTGCTGATGGGAACGTACGCGCTCTCGGCCGGCTACTACGACGCCTACTACGGGCGCGCTCTCAAGGCCCGCCGCCGCATCGCCGAGGATTTCGACGCCGCCTTTGCGGAGGTCGACGTGGTCGCCTCGCCGACGGCCCCGACGACCGCCTACCGGCTCGGCGCCAAGGTCGACGATCCGTTGGCGATGTACCTCGGCGACATCGCCACCTGCCTCGCGAACCTCGCCGGACTCGGCGGGCTCTCGGTGCCCGCGGGCCGTGACGCCGACGGCTTGCCGATCGGCGTGCAGTTCGTGGCCCCCGCCGGCGAGGATGCGCGTACGCTCCGGGTGGCGGCAGCGCTCGAGCAGCGCGCCGGGCGCGACGCCTTCGCGCCGCTGGCCGGCGGCCGCTGAGCCCGCCCCCGGAGCGCAGCGCCGCGACCCCCCCGCGCAGCTTGGGCCGACGGGCCGGGGCCCCGCCCAGACGGCCGCCGCGTGCGTCGCCCAGGCTTGGGGTGCGGCCGGACCCTGTGCTATGCTCACACGGCTCTGCCGGCGCGACGCAGGTGCCTCGAGCACGACGCCCGGCCCCGCTCGCCCGCCCCAAGCGGCCGCCCCACGGCCCGAACGGGCTCGCCGCGAGCGACGCACATCGACCACGTGCCCACCCGCCGCGACCACCAGCGCGCGACACCGCCTGGGGCCGCGCCGGTCCGGCTCGGTGACGGTCCCTCCCCCGGGGAGGATCCCGGACCGCGGACCGAAAGGAGTACCCGATGAAACGGACCTATCAGCCCAACCGCCGCAAGCGTGCCAAGACGCACGGCTTCCGCGCCCGCATGAAGACCAAGGGCGGACGCAACGCCATCAAGCGCCGCCGCCGCAAGGGCCGCAAGAGCCTTTCGGTATCGGATCGGTAAGCGCTTCCGCGGTCCTCCGCTCGCTTACGGAGGACCGCGACTTTCGGCGCCTGCGCCGCGGGCGATCGGGAGGGGCCAAGCACCTCACGATCCGCTGGCGGCCGGCGCGGAATCGCGCGACCGATGGGAACGAAACGGTCGTTCGCGTGGGAATCATCGTCAGCAAGAAGGTCGGCAAGGCCGTCGTACGCAACCGCGTGCGCCGTCGTCTGCGTGAGGCGCTCCGCCTCCGCCTGCGGCGGGGCGAGCTGCGCGACGCCGCCGTCGACCTCGTGATCGTGGCGCGCCCCAGCGCCGCGGAGGCGAGCTACGCCGAGCTCGACCGCAGCCTCGGAAGCGCGCTCGACCGTGCCGGACTCCGGTGATCGGGATGCGCCCCGAAACGACCCCGCAGCGCTTCGACCTGCGCCGCCTGCCGCGCCTGCTCGTGCTGGCACCGATCCACGCCTATCGGCGCGTTCTGTCCCCGCTCAAAGGGGCGCCGAGCTGCCGCTTCCACCCCACGTGCAGCGCGTATGCTGTCGAGGCCATCGAACGCCACGGGGCCCTGAAGGGCTCCTGGCTCGCCCTGCGCCGAATCCTGAAATGCCACCCGCTGCACCCCGGCGGTTTCGATCCCGTTCCCGGAAGCCCGAACCCCGCTCCCTCGGAGGAATCTTGAACGCCCTACGGTTCACGCTGCTCGTCGTCGTCGCCTCGTTCCTCGCCGCCCTCGCACCCCAGGCCGAGGCGCGCGTGGAGTTCGGACTGAATCCGTTCAACGTCGAGGAGTTCCGTGCGCTCGAGACGGCGCGGGAGACCTGCGGCGGCCCCGCAGCCTCCTTCCTGTGCCGCCAGCTCGAGGCCGAGCTGACGCGCATCCCGACCAAGGGCGTCGATCTGTTCTTCAACGACGCCGGCGAGCTGATGGCCGCCTTCGCGAAGCAGCAGAAGGGGCAGACGCTCAACAACTACGCGCTCGACAACCGGCAGAACCTGATCCCGGCCGATGCGACGATCCCCGGGGGAGCGCTGCTGATCGACGGCGACTACGCGGTGCCCCAGAACGTCGAGTCGGGCTGGGAGCGTTTGTCGGAGGAGGTCGTCGAAGGCACGTTCCGCTTCGACGTCGGCGACGTCGCGGTCGAGAAGACGATTCGGGTCAGCAACACCCGGCACACGCTCGAGGTCGAGATCCGTGCCGACCGCGCGGCCGGCGCCGCCGCGGAATCCGGATCGACCGAGACGCCGGACGGCGGGGCGAGCGCAGCCGGAGCCGCTCCGGTGGCCTGGCAGTTCACGCTGATGGGCATCGCCCGCGTCGACGATCCGGTGCTCAAGATCGGCAGCGGCGAGGACTTCAGCACGAACCCGCCGGCCGCGCCGTTCCCCAATCCGACCTACGCGTCGATCCAGAACAACGACCGCAACACCGCCTACGCCCTCGTGCTGCGCCCCGACCCCGAAGCCGAAGCGGGAACGAACGACGGGCTCGCGGCGATCGCGCTGGGCGATGATCGGATCGCGTTCCAGACGGAACTCGCGGCGCAGGGCAGCGC
>CBDUCW010000221.1:0-4289 GCA_965365745.1 uncultured Trueperaceae bacterium | reverse complement strand
ATGGTGATCCGCGTCGACGTCGCGGCGCAGGCGATCGACGAGATCCGCGCCGAGACGCCGCCGCCCGACCAGGTGATCCTGCTCTCGCCGGCCGGCGAGCCGCTGACGCAGCCGCTCGTCGAGGAGCTCGCGGGCGCACGCCACCTGTGTTTGCTCGCGGGGCGCTACGAGGGCTTCGATGCGCGCGTCGAAGCGCGGGTCGATCGCGAGATCTCGCTCGGCGACTTCGTGTTGATGGGCGGCGAGCTGCCGGCGCTCTGCCTGATCGAGGCGACCGCGCGACTGCTGCCCGGCGTGCTCGGCGAGCCCGACAGCGCGGTGCAGGAGTCGTTCAGCACCGGACTGCTCGACTACCCCGAGTACACGCGTCCGGCGGAGTACGACGGCGAACGCGTCCCCGACGTGCTCCGCTCGGGCGACCACGGCCGCGTGGCCGCATGGCGGCGCCGCGAAGCGCTGCGTCGGACGGCGCTGCGGCGCCCCGACCTCCTCGAGGCCGCGCCCCTCGACGACGAGGACCGCGCCGCGCTAGCAGAGCTGCGCGACGCGGTGGATGCGAGCGAAGGCCGGCGAAGCGACGGGGATTCCGACGCCGACGGCGGGGCCTAGTTGCCCGTCTCGGCCTCGATGCGGTCGAGCACGAGCGGCGTGATGTCGAGCGATTCGTCGGCGTAGACGACGACGCCCGTGCCCGAGACGCCGGCCGCACCGATGTCCATCACGATCGCGTACTCGTTCTCGATGGCGATCTCGCGGATCGCGGTGTTGACGGCTTGGATGGCGGGCTGTGCTGCCGCGCCGATGTCTTCCTGGTAGCGCGCCTGCACCGCCTGGAGGGTGCTGAGCAGGGTCTGGTAGCGCTCGTTCTCTTCGGGCGTCAGCTGCTGTCCGGAGCGCACCTTCTGGGCGAGCTGGTCGATCGAGGCTTGCAGCTCGCCGATCTCCTGCTCGGCCTGATCGCGCAGTCGATCGGCCTCGGCGCCGCCCGGGTGGGCGCGCAGCACGGTCTGGGAGTCGACGAACACCACGCGCGTCTGCGGCGCTTGGGCGTTCAGGGTCAGGGCTCCCGCGCCCACGAACATCGCGGCCACGAGGGCAATCAGGAGCAGTGGGGTGAGTCTTCTCATAGCGGGGGCACTCTATCACCCGCAGCATGAGAGTTCGGAGTCGCCCCGACGTCCGCCCCCCCATGCATCCACCCCGCACTCGCTTCCGCGCCCCGCCCGGCCCCGTGCGCACCCCGCACGCCCTCGACGCTCGACCGACATGAGCGTCGACGCCTTCGTCATCCTCGCGGCCGGCGTCCTCGGCGCCCTGGTGGGTTCGTTCGCCAACGTCGTGGTGTTTCGGCTGCCGGCGGGGCGTTCCGTCGTGCGCCCGCGCTCGAGCTGCCCCCACTGCGGGCACACGCTCGGCCCGCTCGAGCTCGTGCCGATCGTCTCCTGGATCGCGCTGCGCGGTCGCTGCGCCTCGTGCGGCGCTCGCATCTCGGTGCGCTACCCGCTCGTCGAGGCGTGGATGGCCGGCGGCTTCGCGCTGCTCGCGGCGCTGTGGCCGGTGACGCGCGACGGCGCCACCGCACCGGCGCTCATGGCCCTCTTCGCGATCGTGACGATCGCCAGCCTGATCGACGCCGACACGACGATCCTCCCCGATGTGCTGACGCTCCCCGGCATCGCGCTCGCCCTCGGCGCGGCCTTCGTCTACGCGCCGGGGAGCGGCCTCCCCGGGCCCGGCGCGGCCCTGTTCGGCGCCCTGGTCGGTGCGGGCGTGCTCACCCTGATCAACCGGATCGGTTCGCTCGTGCTGCGCCGCTTCGCCGACACCCGTGAGCGGCTGTGGCCGGTCGGCTTCGACCAGGTCAACGTCGCGGCCGTCGCCGGCGCCGTGGGCGGCCTGTGGGTCGGCGTGCTCGCGGGGGCAGCGAGCCTGCTGCTCAACCTCGTGCTGCGCCGCCCCCTGCGGCTGCCCGAGGGGATCCTCTACGCCGCCTGGGCGGCGGCGCTCGCCGTGGCCGGCCTCGGCGTCGGCATCGACGTCGGAGCGGCGCTCGGCGGCAGCGTCGCCGCGGCGGGCGCATGGGCGCTCCTCGGCGCGATCGTTGTGCTCTTCGCCGAGAGTATCCTGTTCGGGGCGCTGCTGGACGGCGACGCGGTCGACCCCGCGCCTCCGGATCGCGGTCCGGCAGAAGCAGCTCCCGCACGCGATCCGCGCGCCGAGCCGGCGGTCGCCGGCGCCGACGAGGAGCCGATCGCCATGGGGTTCGGCGACGCCAAGCTGGCGGCGCTGCTCGGCGCCGTGCTCGGCTGGCCCCTGCTGTTGATCGGCGTGTTCCTCGCGGTCGTGCTCGGCGCGGTGGGCGGGGTCGTGGGACGGTTCTTCGGCGGCGACCGCATGATCCCCTTCGGTCCCTACCTGGCCCTGGGCGGGTTCGTGGCGCTTCTGTTCGGCGACGCCATCCTCGGGTGGTACCTCGGACTCCTGCTGGGGTGAGTCGGTGAACGGTGGGCAGCGCCGTCCAGGGCGGGGGTTCCGCGGCCCGTGTGGTAGCATCGCGGCTCGAATCCCCGCCCCAGTTTCCCGGAGGAACCGACCCCGTGACCCCCACCATTCTCGAATCGCTGCAGGGCCGCGACCTGCTCTCGCTCGCCGCCCTCGAGACCGACGAGTTCCAGGGCCTGCTCGATAGCGCGACCGAGCTGAAGCAGGCCTGGCGCGCCGGCGAGCGCCCGCCGCTCCCCGCCGGGCGCACCCCGGCCATGATCTTCGAGAAGCAGTCGCTGCGCACGCGCTCGACGTTCGACATCGCGATGTACCAGTTGGGCGGCCACTCGGTGCTGCTCAGCCAGAACTACATCGGCGTCGGCGTTCGCGAGA
This sequence comes from uncultured Trueperaceae bacterium, assembly GCA_965365745.1. Classification (GTDB taxonomy): domain Bacteria; phylum Deinococcota; class Deinococci; order Deinococcales; family Trueperaceae; genus CBDUCW01. The sequence continues at coordinate 1,412 of CBDUCW010000221.1, read as the reverse complement.
CCATCAAGGACGTCGCCCACAACCTCGAGCGCTGGTGCCAGGGCGTGATGGCGCGGACCTACGGGCACGGAACCCTGCTCGAGCTGGCCGAGCACGCCGACGTGCCGGTGATCAACGGCCTCTCGGATCTGCTCCACCCCTGCCAGGTGCTGGCCGACTACCTCACGCTGAAGGAGACCTTCGGCACGCTCGACGGGCTGCGGGTGGTGTTCGTGGGCGACGGCAACAACGTCGCGCACTCCCACATCCAGGCCGCCGCGCACGCCGGCGTGGCGCTGACCATCGCCTGCCCCGAGGGCTTCGATCCGAACGCCGACGTGCTCGAGGCGGCCCGGGCCGCGGGCGCCGACGTCACCATCGCGCGCGATCCGCGCGCGGCGGTCGCCGGCGCCGACGTGCTCTACACGGACGTGTGGATCTCGATGGGCCAGGAGGAGGAAGCGGCCCGGCGGCGGGCCGCGTTCGACGGATACACGGTCACGCCCGCGTGGTTCGACGACCTGTCACCGCGCGGCGTCTTCATGCACGACCTGCCGGCCCACTACGGCGAGGAGTGCACCGAAGCCTGCGTCTACCACGACCGCAGCGTCGTCTTCGACCAGGCCGAGAACCGGCTGCACGCGCAGAAGGCGGCCGTGTTCCAGCTGATGCGCGAATGAGCGCGGACCGCGTGACGACCTCCGACCTGACCGTGGCCGTGCTCGGGGCGAGCGGCTACGGCGGCGTGGGCCTGCTCGAGCGACTCCACCGCCACCCGCACGTGGGGCGCATCGTGCCCGCCTCCCGCTCCTACGAGGGGCGGCGCGTCGACGCCGCCTGGCCGCACCTCGCGGGGATCCCCGGCCTCGGCGACCTGAACTTCGCGTCGCCGACGTCGGCGCTCGAGCGCGCCGGATCCGAGGTCGACGTCGTGTTCACCGCCACGCCGCACGGCGCGACGGCGCCCCTGGCGGCCCGCGCCGTGAAGAGCGGCGCACGCGCCGTCGACCTCTCGGCCGACTACCGCCTGGACGGCCCCACGTACGCCACCTGGTACCGCGAGCACGAACGGCCCGAGCTGCTCGACGACGCCGTCTACGGCCTCGTCGAGGTCACCCGCGACGCGTTGCCCGGGGCCCGGATCGTGGCGGCGCCGGGCTGCAACGCCACCGCCGTGAACCTCGCGCTCGCCCCGCTGGCCGACGCCGGCTGGGTGGGCGACACGGTCGTCGCGACGGTGGTCACCGGCGCCTCGGGGGCGGGGCGCACCCCCGCGCCGGGCCTGCACTTCGGCGAGCTCAACGAGACCGCACGCCCCTACAAGCCCTCGGGCACCCACCGGCACACGGCCGAGATCGAGTGGCTGCTGCGGCGCACGCTCGCCACGCCCCCCGTCGTCAGCATGCCGCCGGTGACCGCAAACCGCTCGACCA
>CBDUCW010000220.1:0-4317 GCA_965365745.1 uncultured Trueperaceae bacterium | reverse complement strand
GCAACTACAACACCCCGCTCGCGCTGGCCGCCACCATCGCCTCCGGGGCCTGGCAGGGGCGCACCGACGACGCGCTCGTCCTCGAGCTCGGCATCGATCGCGTGGGCGAGATGGACGAGCTCGTCGACCTCACCCGACCCGACGTGGGCGTACTCACGCGCATCGCCGCGAGCCACCTCGAAGCGCTCGGCAGCGTGGCCACCGTCGCCCGCGAGAAGGGCCGGCTGCTGGAGCGGAGCGCGCACGCGGTCGCCTCGGCCTCGGCCGCCGCACAGCTCCCCGCGTCGCTCCGCGATCGGATCCGCACGTACCGCCTCGAAGCGGACGAAGCGGCGGCCGCGCCGGCCGACGCCGGCGCCTCGCCGGCGCACCGCCGTGGGCCGGGCGCCCTCGCGATCGGACGGCTCGAGCCGTCCGCCTCCGGCGCCGGCTCCGACCCCACCGCCGGCGAGGTGCTCGTGGCCTTCGGCCGCCGCTTCGCGCTGCCGTTTCGCGGCCGCGTCCTGGCCGAGAACGCCCTCGGCGCACTCGCGGTGGCCGATCTGCTCGGGGTCGACCTCGACGCGGCCGGCGCACGGATCGCCTCGGTCGAGCTCGAGCCGGGACGCCTTCAGCTGCGCCGCTGGGCGGGCCGCAGCGACGCCTGGGTGCTCGACGACAGCTACAACAGCAGCCCGGCCGCCGCAGCCGAAGCGCTGCGCGAACTGCGGCGCCTGCCGGCGCCGCACACCGCGGTGCTCGGAAGCATGCTCGAACTCGGCCCCGACGGCGCCGCCTACCACGAGGCGCTGGGGCGCGCCTCGCGCGGGCTCGATCGCGTGATCGCCGTGGGCGACGAGGCCCGCGCCCTCGCTCGCGGCAACCCCGACGCAACCTGGGTTCCCGACGCCGACGCCGCCCTGGACGCGCTCCGGAGCGTCGAGCCGCGCGGCTCGATCCTGGTCAAGGCGTCGCGCGGCATCGGCCTCGACGTCGTCGCCGACGCGCTCGCCGGGGAGGCGCCGTGACCGCGCTCGGCGTCGCGACCAGCGCCTTCGCCCTCGCCGCGGCGCTGCTGGCCTCGCTGGCACTCACCTCGCTCCTGCTGCGCCAGGCCCGGCGCCGGGGCTGGGGCAAGAGCGTTCGGCTCGAAGGCCCCGAGGACCACCTGGCCAAGGAGGGCACCCCGACGATGGGCGGCCTCGCCTTCCTCGCGGCCGCCCTGCCGATCGGGGTGGCGGCCGCGCTCGTCGCCGGTCGAGGCGGCGCCGACGCCGTGGCGATCGCCGCCCTGACCGCCGCCGCCGGTGCGATCGGGCTCTACGACGATCGGCTCTCGCTCGCCCGGGCCCGCCGGGCCGCAGCCGGCGAGGACGCGTCCACCGGCCTCCTGGCCCGCTACCGGCTGCTGGGCCAGGGGCTCGTCGGCCTCGCCTTCGGCGCCTACGCCACCGCGAACGGGATCTCGGCGCTGCCGGGGCCGAGCTGGATCGACGCCGTGTTCTTCGCGCTCGTGATCAGCGGAAGCATCAACGCCCTGAACTTCTCCGACGGCCTCGACGGGCTCGCCGGCGGGATGGCCGCGATCATGCTGCTCCTCTTCGTCGGCTCGCCCCTCGCCGCCGCGCTGATCGGAGCGCTGCTCGGCTTCCTCGCCTTCAACGCCCACCCGGCCCGGCTGTTCATGGGCGGCGTCGGCTCCGAGGCGCTGGGCGCCGCGATCGCCGGCTTCGCGATCCTGGACGGCGCCGTCTGGTGGCTCCCGCTGCTGGCGATCGTGCCCGTCGCCGAGGTCGTCTCGGTGATCCTGCAGGTGACGTGGTTCCGGCTGAGCGGCGGACGGCGCCTGTTCAAGATGAGCCCGCTGCACCACCACGTCGAGCTCTCCGGCGTCGGCGAGGTGCACGTCGTGATCCGCTTCTGGATCGCCACGGCGCTCGCCTGCGCCCTCACCTGGGGGCTCCGAGCGGTCGTCGAGGGGCGCGTCGGGGGCCCGCTGTGAGGGTCCTGATCTACGGCCTCGGCCGCAGCGGACGCGCCGCCCTCGAACGCGTGCGCGGCGCCGGCCACGCGGTCTGGTTCCACGACGCCATCGACCCGAGCCCCGACACCGAGGCGGCCGAAGCCTCGGGTGCCACCCGGATCCCCGTGGCGGCCGAGGCCGACGTCGACCTGGTGATCGCCGCGCCCGGCGTGCGGTGGAACCACCCCGACCTCGTGCGGCTGCGCGAGCGCGGGCTCCCCGTCATCGGCGAGGTCGAGTGGGTGTGGCGCACCGTTCCCGGCGTCTACCTGGGCGTGACCGGGACCGCGGGCAAGGGCTCGGTGAGCAGCTGGCTGACCGACGTGCTGCAGCAGGTGGGGCGCGGCAGCGACGCCGAGCCGGTGCTGGGCGGCAACGTCGATCCCGCCCTGTCGCGCGTCGCGCGCGACCACGCCACGCACGTCGTCGAGATGTCGAGCTTCCAGCTCGAGCGCTGCCCCACCTTCTCCGCGGATGTCGGCATCGTGCTGAACGTCGGCGAAGACCACATCGACGCCCACGGCGACCTGGCGGCCTACCGCGCCGCCAAGCGGCGCCTGGTCGATCAGCTGGCGCCGGGCGCCACGCTGGTGGCGAACGCCGACGATCCGCTCGTCGCGACCTGGGCCGACGCCGCCGACGCCCGCGGCGTCCGCGTACGCCGCTTCTCGCTCGCGGGTCCGGGCGACGCCTGGCTCGACGGGACCGTTCTGCACCTCGGCGCCACGCCGCTCCTCGACGCCTCCGAACTGGGCGTGCCGGGCCGCCACCAGATCGCCAACGCGCTCGCCGTCGCCCTCGCGGCCGAAGCCCGGGGCATCGCCCCGACCGACGTGGCCCGGGCCCTCCCCCGCTTCCGGGGCCTGCCCGGCCGCTACGCCGTGGTCCACGAACACGGCGACCTGCGCATCATCGAAGACTCGATCGCCACGCGCCCGCTCGCCGTGGTCGCTGCCCTGCGCAGCGCGCCGCCGCCGGTCGTGTGGATCGCCGGCGGCGCCGACAAGGGGGCCGACCCGGCCGAAGCCCTGCGCGTCGCCGCCGAGCGCGTGTCGCTGTTCATCGGGATCGGCGAGAGCGGTCCCCGCCTCGCCGACGCCCTGCCCACCTCGGTCGCACGCCGAACCTGCGCCCACGGCGCCGGTCGCGACGCGCTGCGCTGCGCGGTGCGGACCGGCCTGGCGCACCTGCGCGAAGCGCACGGGGGCCGCGGGACGATCCTGCTCGCGCCGTTGGCGGCCTCCTTCGACCAATTCGCGGACTACCGCGAACGGGCCTCGGTGTTTCGCGACGTCGTGGCCGAAGAGATCCGCTGATGGACCCGGTGCTGCTGGTCGTGCACCTGATGCTCGGGGCGCTGGGCGTGGTGGGCGTCGCGGCGGCCGAGCCGGGGCTCGCCCTCGAGCACGGCCTGCGCGTCGTCGCGGCCTTCGGCCTCACGGCCGTCGTCGCCTTCGTACCCACGCGCAGGATCGTCAAGCTGAGTCCGGCGTTCTACCTCACGGTGCTCGCGCTCCTCGCCGCCGTCCTCGTCGTCGGCATCAGCCCCGCCGGCAGCGACGCCCGGCGCTGGATCGCGCTCGGCCCCATCACGCTGCAGCCCTCGGAGCTGATGAAGGTGGCGGTGATCGCCTACCTGACCGCGTTCTTCCACAACCACCTCGGCGACTGGCAGATCTGGCGGCCGATGGTGGTCATCGGCCTGGCCGCGGGCCTCATCGTCGTCGAGCCCGACATCTCGACGGCGGCCTTCCTGTTCGCGCTGGCCTTCGCGATCATGCTGGCGGCCGGCACGACGCTGGTCCGCCTCGTGTCGATCAGCACGGCGGCGGCCCTGCTCGCGCTGCTCGTCGGCGGCGCCTTCCTGGGCGAGTACGCCTACATCGGCGACCGCATCGCCGGCTTCGCCGATCTGTGGGGCGATCGCGCGGCCACGCAGGACCTCAGCTACCAGGCCCTGCAGGCGCGCTCGGCGCTGCTGGAGGGCGGCGTCGTCGGCATCGGCCCCGGGCCCACCGTCGCGGTGCCGGAGGCCCACACCGACATGGTGGCCGTCTCGGTCGGCCAGTCGCTCGGGCTGCTCGGCATGGTGACGCTGGTCGCGCTGTACGGCGTCCTCGGCGGGCGGGGGTTGCGCATCGCGTCCGCCAAGACGGGGCCGGCCAGCCTGCTGGCGGCCGGGGCGACGATCTACCTCGTCGGCCAAGCCGCTCTGAACCTGCTCGTCTCGGCGGGGCTGCTCCCCGTCACGGGCGTTCCGCTCCCCTTCGTCAGCTACGGGCTGAACAGCCTGGTGTCGACCGCGATCGCGATGG
>CBDUCW010000219.1:0-4322 GCA_965365745.1 uncultured Trueperaceae bacterium | reverse complement strand
TGCGGGCCAAGGCGGTCGGCGATCCCGAACACGAGCGGCAGCAGCAGGCGGCTGAAGCCGTCGCGGCTCCCGCCGAAGAGCAGCACGTGCGGCGTCCCCGGCGCGGGATCGCGGGCGCTCTGCTGGACCGCGTCGGCGACGAGGTTGCCGACGACCTCGACGCGCTCGCGCGGCGCGCCGCGGCGAACCGCGCGGCGCGCGGTCGCCTCGTCGCGGACGAAGAGGCGCTCGAGGCCGTCGGGGAAGCCCGGCTCGAAGGCGTAGCGCACCGCCGGGTAGCCGAGCCGGCGTCCCAGCGCGACGGCGTGGGCGGCGTTCCCCCCCAGCGCGATCACGATCCCCCGCGGTGCGGTGCCGATCCCCTCGGGCGTCCGCCCCAGCGCCACGGTGCGGAGGAACGCGCCGGGCGTCGACACGTGGTCGGCACCGAAGGTGCGGGCGATCCCCGGCTCGTTGCCGGAGGCGAACTGGCAGGGGATCAGGCAGATGCTGACGCGCAGGTCGGGCCGGCGCCGGCGCAGCTCGTCCAGCACGGGACGAACCCACGTGTAGAGCTCGCCGGGCCCGTTGCTGACGAGCACGACCTCGGCGCGGGCGGAGCCTTCGGCGACGGGGGACGGCGTGGGCACCGACTCAGCCGAACGTGGGCTTTCCGAAGCGGCTGACTCCGCGCTCGGAGCTGTCGAGGAAGTCGATGACGAGTTGGACGTCGGCCCGGTGGGGTTGGTCGTCGGCGGCGAGGGCCTCGAGTGCGTCGCGATCCTTGCGGCGACAGGCGCGGAGCGCCCGCTCGACGGCCGCGTAGCGGTCGCCCTCGAAGCCGTTCCGCAGCAGGTTCACCCGGTTCGTCCGAAGGTGCGACGCCGGCGTTCCCTGCGACATGGCGTACGGCAGGATGTCGCGATTGGCTCCCGCCGACGCACCGAGCATCGCGTAGGCTCCCACGCGGACGAATTGGTGCAGCATCGCGCCGGCGCCGAGCACGGCCTTCTCGCCGACTTCGCTGTGCCCGCCGAGCTGGCTGCCGTTCGTAAGGATCGCCCCCCGGCCGACGCGGCAGTTGTGGCCGAGGTGGACGTAGCACATCAACAGGGCCCCGTCGCCGACGACCGTGGCTTCGCCTTGTCCCGTGGCGCGGTGCACGGTGGCGAATTCGCGCACCTGGACGTCGTCGCGGTCCATCGGAGTTCCGCCGACCACGGCGTGCGGACCGATGAGGCAACGGCGCCCGAGGCGCGTCCCGTCGAGCAGCACGCTGCCCGCCGCGAGGTGGGTGCCCGCGCCGACGACGACGTCGTCGTGGATGACGACGTTCGGCCCGACGACGACGTCGTCGTCGAGGCGCGCGCCCGGCGCCACGGTGGCCCGTTCGTGGATGCGGGGCGCGGGGCTCACGACGCGAAGACGAAGGTCAGCGTCGCTTCGGCGGCGAGCTCGTCGCCGACCCGGGCGTGGCCCTGCACCTTGCAGAGGCGCCGCCGGAACACCAGGATCTCGCCGCAGAGGCGCAGCTGGTCGCCGGGAACCACCTTTCGGCGGAACTTCGCCCCGTCGACCCCGGCCAGGTAGCCGATCTCGCCGCCGGCGAGTCCGTCGCGCACGGCAAGACCCACGGCTGCGGCCTGGGCCAGCCCTTCGAGGATGAGCACGCCCGGGAGCACCGGCTCCTCGGGGAAGTGGCCCTGGAAGTAGCCCGCGTCGTAGCTGACGTTCTTGATGCACTCGAAGCGATCGCCGTCGAGTTCGACGAAGCGATCGACCATCAGGAACGGGAATCGGTGGGGGAGGACGGCGCGTACATCGACGTCCTGGGGGTCGATCGCGGCGCCGTCGGCGGCTTCGGGTGCGTCGGGGGTCATGCCGTCGAGCATATCCGCTGGCTCCGGCCCATCCGCGTCGTCACGGCGGCGCGTGGCCGCGTCGTCACCGACCTGCGCGGCTCAGGCACCCACTTCGGCGTGGCGGTGCACCGACATGTCGTCGATGAGGCGGGTCGCGAGACGCAGGGAGCGCAGGTCGTCGTCGAGCGTGCCGATGGGCGGTGCGCCCGACCGGATGCGCGCGAGGAAGTGCTCGAGTTCGCTCCGCAGGGGATTCTCCTCGTGGACCGAACGTCGCTCCATCTGCACGTGGCTCCCGCCGCCGTCGTCTTCGAGCGGTCGGTAGATCGAGATCTCCGTGTACGGCTCCTTGGCGAAGTCGAGTCGAAGCGTCCGGTGCGCTTCGGCCACGACCAGGCTGCGTTCGGCGTCGGGCGCCACCCGCGACGCGAGGAAGCGGGCGATGCAGCCGTTCTCGAAGCGGATCTGCGCGGCCGCGACGTCTTCGTGGGGGCTCCCGTTGAGCACGTGCCCGTCCACGGTCACCTCGGCGATCTCGGACGGCACGATCCGCAGGACCGTGTCGATGTCGTGGATCATGAGGTCGAGGATGACGCCGACGTCTTCGATCCGCGCATGGGGGGTGAGGCGCCGGGCCTCGATGAGGTAGGGATTGCGCACCTGCTCGGTGAGGAGTTGGACCGCGCGGTAGAAGCGCGTGATGTGCCCCACCTGCAAGACGCGCGCGTGGCGCCGCGAGAGCTCGGCGAGCTCGGCGGCCTGGGCCATCGTGGTCGCGACCGGCTTCTCGACGAGCACGTGGATCCCGGCGGAGAGCAGACCGCGCGTGAGTTAGAGGTGGGCGCACCTCGGCGCCGCCACGCTCGCCGCGTCGACGACCACCGCCGCGAGCATGGCGTCGATGTCGGAGAAGGTCGCGCAGCCGTGCTGGTGCTCGGCTTCGCGGCGGCGCTCGGCCGACGGATCGACGACCGCGACGAGGTCGACGCCGGGGAGCCCGGCGTAGATGCCGGCATGGAACTTGCCCATGACGCCGGCACCGACCACGGCCACGCGAAGCGGCGTCACGCTGCGACGCTCCGGAGGGCCGCCGAGCCGGGCGGCGTCGGCGGACGCGCCCGCCCCGCGTGCCTGCGGACGCAGCGCTCGTCCCATCGCGCGCGACTATGCGACGTCGGAATCACTCGCTGCGAGGAGCGCGTGGGCAAGCGCAACGTGGAGTTCGTGGCTTCCGCGTTCGATGCGGATCGCGGCCCGCACCGGCGCCTGAACGAGCGCGAGATCGCCGAGCGCGTCGAGTGCCTTGTGGCGCACAGGCTCGTCGTCGTGGCGCAGGGGGCGGAGGGGGGCCGCATCGCCGAAGACGATAGCATTCTCGAGGCTCGCTCCCCGTGCGCGCCCTGCGGCTCGGAGCGCCTCGACCTGGTCGAGGAATCCGAAGGTTCGCGCGTCGGCGAGCTCGGCGGTGAGGCGGCGGAGGTCGTTCGGGTCGGCGCTCCACGTCTGCCGGCCGATGGCGGGGTGCGCGAAGTCGATGGTCACGTCGAGCGCGGCGTCCCCCGGTTCGACCGTGGCGCGCCCGCCGGCGCGCTCGATCTCGAGGCTGCGGCGCAGGGCGAGCGGCGCCGGCGCGGCCGGCGGCGTACCGAGCGCGCCGATCGCGTCGAGCCACGGTGCAGCCGATCCGTCGAGGATCGGGAGCTCGTCGCCGTCGACTTCGATCTCCACGCCGCGCCAGAATCCGGCGAAGCGGAGGGCCGCGAGGAGGTGCTCGACCACGGCGATGCGTGCCTCGCCCACGCCGAGCACGGTGCAGCTCGGCGTCGCAACGACGTTCCGGGCGTGCGCTTCGATTCGAACGTCTCGGCGGCGGAACGCGATCGCTGCGTCGGCGTCGACGCGCTGGAGTCGAGCGCCGACGGCGAGGCCGCTGTGGACGCCGACGCCGCGTACCCAGGCGGAGCCGCTCACAGTCGGTTCTTGATCCACGACCAGATGCGCTCGAGGTTCCCGATCAGGTAGCGCTCGCGGATCCACGCCCGACGCTCCTGCGCGGGGTACCCGCCCCAGCGCTCGCCGGGAGGGACGTCCTTGGTGACGACGGCCCCCATCCCGATGGTGGCCCCGGCGCCGATGGTGACGTGGTCGTGGATCAGCGCGCCGCCGGCCAGGACGACGCCGCGCTCGAGCCGAACCGACCCGGCGATGCCCGAGAATCCCGCCATGAGGCAGTCCGGGCCGATGGACGCGTTGTGCCCCACCCGGCACAGCCCGTCGATCTTGGTGCGGGCCCCGACCCGTGTGGGCTGCAGCGTGCCGGCGTCGACCACGCTGTTCGCGCCGATCTCGACGTCGTCCTCGAGAATCGTCCCGCCCAAGTGGTGCAGCTTCACCGCGCCCCGGGGGCCGCGCGCGAAGCCGTAGCCGTCGGAGCCGATCACGGCGCCGGCGTGGACGATTACGCGGTCGCCGAGCGTCACG
>CBDUCW010000218.1:0-4322 GCA_965365745.1 uncultured Trueperaceae bacterium | reverse complement strand
GTGCCGTATTAGGGCGCGTGGTGCGGAGGGAGCAAGTCGCGCAACCGACCGGGCCGTCAGCCCGATGGCAGGGATCTTTCGTGAGAGCATGCCGTTCTCGTCGTTCGGCGCGTCGTCGTGGCCCCCACCGGGGAGGGCCGACGGAGCGACCGGCAGCGACGCTCCCACAACTCGTTCGAATCGGCCTGGCGCTGGCACTGCTGGCGGGGATTGCCGTTGCAAAGTCCCCGTCCCCTTCTGCCGAGCAGGACGTGCTCTTCGGAGCGTTCACGTACGGCGGCGTCTGGGGCGGGACGCAGCCGATCGTGGAGCTCGAGCGGCGCCTCGGCCACCGCCTCGACATCGTGCACTGGTTCGCGCGCATCGAGGAGCCCTTCGACACGCGCCTGTTGGCTGCAGCCGCGGCAGACGGCCGGCGCCCGATGGTCACGCTCGAGATGACGTCCTGGTCGCTCGACTCCGTCGCGGACGGACGGCACGACGCCACGCTGCGCCACTGGGCCCGGGCGGTCCGGAGCCACGGCGACCGCGTGTACCTTCGACCCTGGCCCGAGATGAACGGCTCCTGGACGCCGTGGAGCGGCGATCCCGCGGCCTTCGTGTCGGCCTGGCGCCACGTCGTCGATCTGTTCCGGGCCGAGGGCGCGGACGGCGCCGTCTGGGTGTGGGCGCCCAACGTGACCGACGAGCCGGCCGTTTCCGCGAACCGGCTCGAGCGGTACTACCCCGGCCACGCCTACGTCGACGTGCTGGGCGTCGATGGGTACAACTGGGGCGCCGCGCACGGGCCCGAGGGGTGGAGCAGCTTCGCCGACATCTTCGAGCCCGTGTGGCCGCGCCTGCTCGCCGTGGGGCCGCAGCCGATCTGGATCACCGAGGTCGGGTCGGCGGAGCGCGGCGGCGACAAGGCCGATTGGATCGCCGGCATGGCCGAACGCCTCGATCTCGAACGGCTCGGCGCGATCGTCTGGTTCGATCAGAACAAGGAAGCCAACTGGCGCATCGACAGCAGCCGGAGCACCCTGGCCGCCTTCCAGCAAGCCCTGACGCGCTGGCCGTAGGCCGCCGGACGGCGGCGTCGGTCGGCGTTCCTACCGGACGGCCGCGTCGATCGCCGCGACGGGAACCCCGTAGAACTCGGCCAGCACGCGTTCGTACATCGGCGCATCGGGGATGCCGTACCGCTCGACCAGCGTCCACGTGCGCCGGTAGGCCTCGGCCAGGTCGATCCGGCCATCGCGCACGTCGGAGGCGACGTGGGCGAGGTCGCGTTCGGCGGGCGGGAGGCTCGAGGGGTCGTCCGCGTAGCGGTCCAGCCGGTCCAGCAGGGCGTCGGCGATCGGAAGCAGGGCGTCCATGGGAGCGGTGAGGCTCAGGTATTCGCCGTGGAGTTCGCCGTGCCGAAGCCCGCGCACGGGGTTGATGTACACCGCGTACGCTTCGTGGTCGTCGTCGACGCCGGGCTGGGCGCGCGACCACGCCAGCTTCGCCGCGCCGGCGCAGATCGAGAAGTCGGGATCGAACACGTTGATCGGACCGGCGAGGAGGTGCGGATTCGCGAACGCCGACGAAGGATCGACCGACACGCCCCGGAGCAGCGTGAGTGCGTCGCCCGTCACCTGCGCGAGCCCGAAGTCGGCGGTCGGTCCCTCGGCGAGCGGGTCGAGGTACGACTCGTTGATGAGCACACGAAGCAAGTGGTTGGCCGGGACCCCGTAGGCCTCGGAGGCCTCCTCGACGTACGCGGCGATGGGCGCGAGCCGTGCGAGGAGCAGGAGCTGCCCCAGCCCCAACGGTCCGCGGATCGGCTCGGCGGCGCCCCGATCCGTGCGCAGGATGCGCGCGACCGTGCGCGCATGGGGGACGGCCTCGGCGCTGCAGTAGGTCGACAACGGGCGCTCGGCCGACCGGGCGTCGAGCACCGGGACCGCGGCGAACCGTTCGTCGCTCTGCCGCTGCGGGGCGGGATCGGCGACGATGTGGCGAACCGGGCGCGTCGCGACGTCGGGCTCGACGATCTCGACGGGCTGCCGCGCGTGGGTCAGACGCCACGCCTCCGCGTTGATGGGGTTGACGAGCGGCGCCACGCTGTGGGCGAGGCCGACGGCAACGAGCAGCACGCCCGTGAGCGCCGGGAGCATCGGGACGGTGAGGGTTCTCGAGCGCGTCGCGGGCCGCTGCCAGGCGTCCGCGGCGTCGCCGGTCCGGTGCCGCTGTCGGCGCGCCGCGCGCCCGCGCACGTGGTCGCGCAGCTCGACGCGGGCCGCGGCGAGGTAGGTGAACGGACTGACGAGCCGCAGGACGGCGAAGGGAAGGGCGGTCGCGAGCGCGTCGCGCGACCCGCGCAGGAGCGCCGCGACCCACGTCGAGCCGGTGCCGCGCCGGAAGCGTACGAAGCCGATCGCGACCACGGCGGTCGTGAGGACGAGGTCGGCGCCGAGCGAGACCGGAATCCACCGGGGGTCGATCCCGAGACTCGGGTTGCCGATCCGAAGCGCGACGCCGAGCGGCAGCGCGACCAGTAGGAACAGGCCGATCAGGCTCTCGAGCAGGGCCGCCCACATGGCGATGGCCACGTTGGCGCGCAGCCGAACGCCCAGGCGCTGGAGCACGTTCTGCTGGCCGCCTCCGTGCCACCGCTCGAGTTGGCGAACGAGCCCGTTGGGGTGCGGTGGATCCTCGGTGTGCATCTGCGCATCGATGGCGAAGCGGGCGTTTCCGGTCGTGACGATCTCGACGGGCTCCTCTGGAGCGAGCAACCGGTCGAGCGGGACGTCGCGGCCTCCGAGGCGAACGCGATACCCGCGCTGGGCCAAGGTGGCGGCCGTCGTTCGCTCGCGGCGGGCATCGACGTTCTGTGCCTGCAGCGTGAAGTCGTGGTCTTCGGTCTTGGACCGCTCGGGAACGGGGAACAGATCGCTCCGCGCCGCGAAGCCGCACCCGATCACCGTGTACAGGCGGCTACGCGACGTTGCCGCGTGGCGCCCGAAGCGACGGGTTTGCCCCTGCCGGACGACGCTGCTGAACGCGTACTCGGCCTTGCGGGCATCCGAGATCCACCGTTTGGCCGCGGGGTCGGCGGGTCGCGCGTAGCTCGTCACGGCGCCCGACTGGAGCCCGACGTCCTCGATCTCCCAGCGCGGCTCGCCGCCGAGAGGAGTTCGGCGCCGCCGGAGCCGGACGAAGTGGCGACCGAGCGCCTCGAGGAACCCCGGATCGAGGATGGTGTCGCCGTCCATCACGACGTAGCGGGTGCGCGAGGCCGCGTCGCGCGCGACGACCGCGTTGATGCTCTCGGCCTTGCCGATCTGCTCGTCGTACGCGAGAACCGTCACCGACGGTCCGATCCCATGGGCCGGTAGCCAATCGGTGACGCGCGGCAGCCGCGTGCGGCCGGCGGAGCTGGTGGTCGGCGCCGCCGCCGTGCAGCGCCCGGGCACGTAGCCCTCGGCCTCGAGCGTGCCCGCGACGACGGCCTCGGTGTCGTCGCGTCCCCCGTTGATGCTCACGACGATGCGGTCGGCTCGTCGCCGCTGCCCGAAGACCGAGGACAGCGCGGCTGCCGCGCCGCGTTCCTCGTTGTACATGGGCATGACGACGGTGACCGGGTCCGGCCGGATCACCGGAAGGCTGCGATCCGGAACCAACGACAGCGCGACGTTGATCGGGATCGAGGGTACGAGCGGGACGAACGGGTGAATGGCGATGCCTCCCCGGCGGTCGGCGACCGCAGCGATTGATCCCAGGCGGAGATGTCGGTGGCATCGCTCTTACCAGCGCGCTTGCACATTGTCCGCTCGCCGTCCTGGCTTTGGGTGTGCAGGCGTCACACGACGCACACGCCGCCGGTTCGGCATCCGATCGACCCCCGTAGGCTAGCCTGCCGCATGGGGATCCCGAGCGCGGCCGTGCGACGAACCCGCAGCAGCGGGCTCCGCCTGTCCGGCATCGCGCTGTACTTCGACGAGGGGGCGACGGCGCGCATCGACGCGATCGCCGCGGAGCTCGGCGGGCATCGGACCGAAGGCTCGAGTCGGCGGCACCTCACCCTCGCGTCCCTCGAGGGAGAGAACGCCACCGCGCTCGAGCGCGTGGCTCGGGACGTCGCCGAGCGGACGCCCGCCTTCACGCTCGCGTTTCCGGCCGTCGGATCCTTCGCCGGCCCCGATGGGGTCGTCTTCCTCGCCCCCGCCCTTTCGTCGCAGCTGCTCGCCGCCCACGCGGCGGTGCACCGTGCGCTGGCCACGCACGGGCTCGAGGGCGATCTCTTCACGCGCCCGGGGGCGTGGGTGCCGCACTGCACCCTGGCCACGGGGCTCGAG
>CBDUCW010000217.1:0-4361 GCA_965365745.1 uncultured Trueperaceae bacterium | reverse complement strand
CGAGGGCCGTGACGAGGGCCGTGACGAAGGCGGTGACGAAGGCGGCCCATGCCTGCCGCGTGTACGGGGCGTGCCGCCGTCGGGAGCCGAGCGATCCGCCGGCGAATGCTATGGTGGAAAGCGTAGCAGAGAGCCGGTTTCCGGTCGTCTCGCACGTCGCTTCCGCCCCTTTCCTGGGTCCCGACCCGTGCGATTCGCCGAACCATGCCGCGCGACGGACGCCCCCCGATCGTCCCGGTTCCGACCGCCGGCTCACACCGACCTCGGCACGGCGAGCCCGCCCTCGAACGTCACGTCGAATCGACGTCCGCACCGGCGATGCGCTCGCTCCGGAAAGGAGGGGTGCGATGATCGCCGATTCCCAGCGATTCGAACCGTTCAGCGAAGACCCCATCCGTGTCCTCGACGATGCCGGCAGGTGGATCGCTCCTTTCGATCTCGACCTCGACGACGACACGCTGCAGACGATGTACCGCGACCTCGTGGCCGCGCGCCTGCTCGACGAGCGCCTGAACCGCCTCCAGCGGCAGGGCAAGTCGAGCTTCAACGCGCCGAGTTCCGGCCACGAAGGTGCGCAGATCGGCCTCGCCCACGCCGTGCGCGTGGGCCACGATTGGCTCTTCCCCTACTACCGCGACTACGGCATGCTGCTCGCGCTCGGCATGCCGGCCACCGAGATCATCGCCCAGACGATGGCCACCGCCAACGACCCGGCCCGCGGGCGACAGATGCCCAACCACCCGGGCTCCACGGCCCTCAAGGCCTTCACGGCGGCCTCGGCCATCGCCTCGCACCTCCCGCCCGCGACCGGGGCGGCGATCGCCGCCAAGTTGCGCGCGACGGGCGAGGTCATCCTCGCCACGTTCGGCGACGGCGCGACCAGCGAGGGCGACTTCCACGCCGCGCTCAACTTCGCGGGCGCCCAAGGTGCGCCCGCCGTCTTCGCCTGCGAAAACAACCGCTACGCGATCAGCGTCGAGCTCGGCAAGCAGACCGGCGCCGAGACGATCGCCGCCAAGGCGCACGCCTACGGCATGCCCGGCTACGTCGTCGACGGCATGGACCCCTTGGCCAGCTACTACGTCGCTCAGGAGTGCATCGAGCGCGCCCGCGACGGCGTCGGCCCCTCGCTGATCGACATGCACGTCTACCGCTACGGCGCCCACAGCTCCGCCGACGACGACTCGCGCTACCGGCCGGCCGAAGAGGTCGCGTCCTGGAAGGCGCGGGACCCGATCCCGCGCATGCGCACCTTCCTCGAGTCCCGCGGACTGTGGAGCGAGGCCGACGAGGAGGCGCTGCACGACGACGTCGCGCGCCGCATCGGCGCGGCCGTCAAGGAGGCCGAAGCGGCCGGGCCGGTGCCCAGCGAATGGATGTTCGAGGACGTCTTCGCAGAGCCGACCCTGCAGCTGCGCAAGCAGCGGGAACGCCACGCGCGCGAGCACGGCTGACATGGCGACCCAGACGATCGTCCAAACGATCGCGCGAACGCTCCACGAAGAGATGGAGCGCGACCCCTCGGTGGTCGTGCTCGGCGAAGACGTGGGCAAGCGCGGCGGCGTGTTCCTCGCCACCGAGAACCTGTTCGACACCTTCGGCCCCGACCGCGTCCTCGACACGCCGCTGAGCGAGGCCGCCATCATCGGCGCCGCGCTGGGCATGAGCGTCAACGGGTTGCGTCCCGTGGCCGAGATCCAGTTCGCCGACTACGTGTTCCCGGGCTTCGATCAGCTCGTCTCGCAGGTGGCCAAGACGCGCTACCGCTCGGGCGGGCAGTTCCACGCCCCGATGGTGATTCGCATGCCGGCGGGCGGGGGCGTCAAGGGCGGGCACCACCACTCGCAGAACCCCGAGACGCACTTCATCCACACGGCCGGCCTCAAGGTCGTGTACCCGTCGACGCCGTCGGACACCAAGGGTCTGCTGAAGACCTCGATCCGCGACGACGACCCGGTCGTGTTCATGGAGCCCAAGCGGCTCTACCGCGCGATCAAGGAGGACGTGCCCGACGATCCCGAGTTCCTGCTGCCGCTCGGCGAGGCCGCCGTGCGGCGCACGGGCGACGACGTCGTGCTGATCAGCTACGGCGGGTCGATGGCGGAGACGGCCAAGGCCGCCGACGCGCTGGCCGAGCAGGGGATCGAGGCCACCTTGATCGACCTGCGGTCGCTGATGCCCTGGGACGAGGACACCGTGCTCGAGCACGTCGCCCGCGTCGGCCGCTGCGTCCTGGTCTCGGAATCGCCGCACACGCTCGGCTTCGTCAGCGAGGTGGCGGCCACGATCGCCGAAGAGATCCTCGACTCGCTGCTGGCACCGCCGATTCGCGTCACCGGCTACGACACGCCCTACCCCTACGCTCAGGACCGCGAGTACCTGCCCGGGACCAACCGGATCCTGCACGGCGTCCAGCGAGCCCTCGACTACTGAATCCACGCGCGCGGCCGCAGGCGACCCCGGTCGCCGGCCCGCCGACGTTCGAACCCGACCCGGGGCTCCGCGCCCCGCTCCGACAGGAGTCCGCATGCCCAGAGAGTTCACAATGCCCGAGCTCGCCGAATCGGTGGTCGAGGGCGAAATCGTCCAGTGGCTCGTCGCCGTCGGCGACCGGGTCGACGAGGACCAGCCGCTCGTCGAGGTGATGACCGACAAGGCGACGGTCGAGATCCCGTCGCCGTTCGTCGGCATCCTCGAGGCGCAGCTCGCCGCCGAGGGCGACATCGTCGAGGTGGGCGAGCCGATCGCCCGCTTCGACGACGGGGCCGACGGCGACGCCTCGGCCGGCTCGGCGGGGGACGGGGCCGGCGCCGACGGCGCGCCGTCGCAGGCCGCGGACGAATCCGGGGCGCAGGGTGCCGCCGCGGAGGGTGGCGACGCCGAGCAGGACGACGGATCGAGCCTGACGCTGTTCAAGGCGTCGGACGACGTCGACGAGGGGCCGACCCTTCGGATCCGCACGGACGCCGCGCGCGGCGAGCGCGGGTCCGCGCCCCGCAGCGCAGCGGCGGGCTCCGGCGAGGCCGCCACGCGCGAGCGGCCGCGAGGGCCCTACGGACGCGTGCTCGCAGTCCCCGCGGCCCGCAAGCTCGCCCGCGAGGAAGGGATCGACATCGAAACGGTCGAGGGCTCGGGCCCGAACGGCCGCATCCGCAAGCGCGACGTCGAGGACCACGTGGCCCGCGGCCCCCGACCGTCGACCCCGGGCGAGTCCTCGGCGGCGGCGGTTCCCGCGGCGGCGGCGTACCGCACGCCCGAGGGGTACGCCGATCGCGAGGAGCGCACCCCGCTCCGGGGCCTGCGCCGCATGATCAGCAAGCAGATGGTCGCCAGCCACCTGCGGGCGGTGCGCACCCTGCACGTCGACGAGGCCGACGTGTCGGGCCTCGTCGCGCTGCGCGCCAAGCTCAAGCCGATGGCGGCCGAGCGCGGCGTGCGGCTGTCGTACCTGCCCTTCATCATGAAGGCGGTCGTGGCGGCGCTGCGCGAGTACCCGATGCTCAACGCCTCGCTCGACGAGCAGACGAACGAGATCGTCACCAAGCGCTACTACAACCTCGGCATGGCGGTGGCCACCGACCAGGGCCTCGTCGTGCCGGTGATCAAGGACGTCGACCGCCGCAGCCTGCTCGAGGTCGCCGACGAGGTGCAGCGCCTCGCCGAGGCCGCCCGCACCGGCTCTTTGGCGCCGGACGAGGTCAAGGGCGGAACCTTCAGCATCACGAACATCGGGTCGCTGGGCGGACTGTTCAGCTTCCCGATCATCAACCTCCCCGACGCCGCGATCCTCGGCGTGCACACCATCAAGAAGCGCCCGGTCGTCGTCGAGCACCCCGACGGGAGCGACGAGATCGTGGCGCGTCCGATGCTCTACCTGTCGAACAGCTTCGACCACCGGCTGGTCGACGGCGCCGAGGCGGCGATGTTCACCTCGCGCGTCATCGAGATCCTCGAGACGCCCGAGAGCCTGATGCTCGACGCCTAGGCCTTCGCCGGCCGGAGGCGTTCCGCGGCCCTGTGCCTTCGGGACGGAAGAGCGGGATCCACGACGATCGTGGATCCCGCTCGTGCTGGAGGCGGTGGGGAGGGGCTGCGGCGTGGCTGGGCGTGGCCGGGCGCGGTCGGGCCGGGGCGGGCCGACGAGGCGCCGCGACTAGGCGCCGACCGGGGTGCGGTCCTTCGGGGGCGGGGCTGCGGCGGGCTCGGGCTCCTGTTCGACGTCGGCGAGCGCGGCGTGGGCGGCGGCCAGGCGGGCCACCGGCACGCGCAGCGGCGAGCAGCTGACGTAGTCGAGGCCGAGCCGATGGCACAGGGCCACGCTGTCGGGATCGCCGCCGTGCTCTCCGCAGATGCCGACCTCG
>CBDUCW010000216.1:0-4363 GCA_965365745.1 uncultured Trueperaceae bacterium | reverse complement strand
CAAGCGTCTCGTCGAAGTCGAGTTGCCGCGGTGGGGGCCCGAAGCGGATCTTGCCGTCGGGGAACGAACTTCCGTCGGCGTAGGGTCGCCAGTCGTCGGGGATCCGCAGGGGGAACCGCTTCTCGCGCTGCAAGCGTTCGAACTCGAGCCCGTCGAGCCACGGGTGGTCGCTGTCGAGCAGGTCGCGCGCCACCTCCTCCGCGCTCCACCGGATCACCGGTTCGTCGACGCCCATGCGCGCCGCGAGCTCGCGGAACACCGCCGTGTTGGGGCGCGCCTCGCCGCGCGGAGGAACCACCGGATCCGCCCACTGGAGCACCGTGTGTCCGTAGCTGACGTACAGGTCGGGGTGCTCGAGGAAGGTCGTGGCCGGGAGCACGACGTCGGCGTAGTCCACCGTGTCGGTGGGCATGTGTTCGAGGACGACCGTGAAGAGGTCGTCCCGGGCGAGGCCACGCCGGACCCGGACCGAGTCGGGAGCGACGGCGGCGGGGTTGGAGTTGAACACCACCAGCGCGTCGACGGGGGCGTCGCGATCCTCGAGCGCGCTCGCCAGCCGGTTCATGTTGACGTGACGGACGCCGTCGCGGATGCGATGCGATCCGTCGTAGCGGGTCGTGTTGAGCGGGAACAGGTTCGAGGTGCTCAAGTTCGCGCCGCCGCCGCGCCGCGTCCAGGCGCCGGTCAGCGCCGGCAGCAGCGTGATCGCGCGAATCGCGTTCCCCCCGCCTTCGTTCCGCGTCATGCCGTACCCCACCCGCACGAAGGGGGCGGCCGCACGGCCCCAGCGCTGCGCGATCGCCTCGATGCGCGCCGCGTCGAGGCCGCACCGCTCCGCGGCCCGCGCCGGCGACCACGCCGTCGCCTCGGCCGCGTAGGCCTCGAGTCCGTCGGCGTGGGCGTCGAGGTAGGCCCGATCGACGAGCCCCTCGCGCAGCAGCACGTGCCCCAGCGAGAGGGCCAGCGCCGCGTCGGTGCCGGGCTGGATCTGCCAGTGCTCGTCGGCGATTCGGGTCGTCTCGTTTCGGTACGGGTCGATGTGCAGCACGTAGGCGCCGCGTCGCTTCGCCGCCTTGATCAGCGGGATGAGGTGGAGATTGCTGCGTGCCGCGTTGATGCCCCAGAGGACGATCAGGTCGCTGTGTTCGAGATCCTGGGGTCGCGGGGCGAGGATCCTCGGACCGTAGTTGGCCCGAAACGCCGCGCCGCCGGTGGCCGAACAGATCGTGAGGTCGAGCTCGGAGGCGCCGAGGGCGCGGAAGAACGCGAGCGGCTGATCGCGCTCCACGAGCCCCATCGTGCCGGCGTAGTGGTAGGGGAGGATCGCTTCGGCTCCGCGTGCCTCGATCACGCGCTGGAGTTCGTGGGCGACGAGATCGAGCGCCTCGTCCCAGCCGATCGGCTCGAAGCGCCCCTCGCCCTTCGCCCCGACCCGGCGGAGCGGCCGCTCGAGGCGTTCGGGGTGGTGCTGCCGTTCGGGGTAGGCATACATCTTCACGCACGCGAAGCCGCGCGTGAACGGGTGGTCGGGATCGCCCTCGAGCTTCGTCACGCGGTCGCCCTGGACCGTCATCACCAGCCCGCACGCGTCCGGGCAGTCCAGCGGACACGTCGAGGGCAAGCGTCGGACCGGAAGCTCGGAGGCGGGCATGCGGCGAGTATACGGGCGGCGTCGGCGCACGCTGCACGTACCTCGGCCGCGCATCGCCGTGCCCACCGCCTCGCAGCCGGGGCGCCGCGCCCCCTCCCGCCACTCCGCGTCGGAGGGCGGGCGGTCCGGTCCGGTGCTAGCGTGGCCGCCGTGAGCGAGAAGGCGACGGGATCGTGGATCGTGCCGGAGCTGTCCGACCTGTGGGCGCTGGCGATCCCGCTGATCCTCGCGCAGCTCGCGCAGGTCGGGATGAATCTCGTCGATACGCTCGTCGCCGGACGCCTCGGCCCCGAGCCGCTCGCCGGGATCGCCCTGGGCAGCACCGTGTTCACGTTCGTGCTGTTCGGCGGGATGGGCGTCGTGCAGGGTGCCGGACCCTTCGTGGCCCAGGCCGACGGCGCCGGCGATCGCGGCGAGGCCGGGCGCGCCGCGCGCCAGTCGCTGTGGCTCGCCGTCCTCGTCGGGGTCGTCGGCGTGGTGCTGCTCGTCGCGGCGACCGTCGGGCTCGGCGCGCTCGGCCAGGAACCGGCCGTGACCCGGCAGGCGCGGCGCTACCTCGTCGCCGCGCTGGCCGGATTCCCCGCCGCGATGCTGTTCACGTCCGCGCGGAGCTTCCTCGAGGGGATCGGAGACGTCCGGCCCGTCATGGTCGCGCTCGTGCTCGGAAACGTCGCCAATCTCGGGCTCAACGTCGGCCTGGTCTTCGGACGCTGGGGGTTGCCGGCGCTCGGCTTGACCGGCACCGGGATCGCGACGGCCACGGTGTACGTCGCGATGGCCGTCGGCCTGCTCGCCTACGTCGCGACCCGGCGCAGCGCCTACGGCGTCCTCCGCGGCCTGCGACGGCCCGACGCAGCGATGCTCCGCGCCCTCGCTCGCGTCGGCTGGCCGATCGGCCTCACGTCGTTGTTCGAGTCGGGACTGTTCGCGGTCACCGCGATCCTCATGGGGCTGTTCGGGGCCGTGGCGCTGGCGGCCCACCAGGTCGCCGCGCAGACGGCGGCCTTCACGTTCATGATCCCGCTCGGGCTCTCCCTCGCCACCGCCGTGCGCGTGGGGCGCGCCCACGGGAGGGGCGACCCCGAGGGCGTCGCGCGCGCGGGCGCGGTCGGGATCGGCTCGGCCGTCGTCGTCATGGCCGGAACGGCCTCGCTGTACCTCGGCGTGCCCGAGGCGATCGTCGCGCTCTACCTCGACGCCGGCCATCCCGACAACGCCGAGGTCGTGGCGCGGGCGGTGGTCTTCCTCGCCGTGGCCGGCGCGTTCCAGCTGTTCGACGGCCTGCAGGTCAGCGCGATCGGCGCTCTGCGCGGCCTCAAGGACACGCGCCGGCCGATGGTGCTGGCCCTGGTGGCGTATTGGGGGATCGGCCTCCCCAGCGGCATCGTGCTCGCCTTTGCGACGCCGGTCGGCAGCGTCGGACTCTGGTACGGGCTGGTCCTCGGGTTGGGGTCCGCCGGCGCGTTCCTGCTGCTGCGCTGGCGGCAGGCGCTGCGGCGCGAGGCGGCCGCGCTGCGGGCGGCACGCTAGCCGCCGTCGTGCCTGCGTGGGGTGCGTGGCACCGGAGCCGTCCGACGGCGGCGGCACGGTGCGGTACACTGGCGCCTCGGAGGTCGTTCATGGACGTCATCGCGCCGATTTCGCTCTACAGTGTGCTCATGTTGGTGGGGCTCGCCACCGTGTCGGGAGCGATGGTGCTCTTGACGATCTGGCTGTCCGACAACTCCGAGGAGCCCGAGGCCCACTGACCGGTCGCGACGCACCCGTCTCGAACTCGATGGCTACGGCACCGGGCGGCGCAGGCCGCCCGAACGCGTGGGGCCCCGCGTGAGTTCGGCTTTCGATCCGACCGCTCCGCTCCGCGCCGACGGCGCCGAGCCCGGGGCGTACGCGCGGGGGCTGCGGATCGCCTTCCTCGGCATGGTCGGGGCGCAGGCGGGGCTGGCGGCGATCGTGGGCGGCGCCGCGCTGCTGCTCGCGCCGGGCGCGGGGCCGCCGGCCGACGTCGTCGGCTGGACGCTCCTGGTGGCCTCCGCCCTGCAGCCGATCCTGGCGCTGGTCGTGGCCAGCGTGCTTCCGTCGGCCGACGACGCCGCACGGCGCGCGGCGATCGATGCGGCGGGTCTGGACGAGGCGGCGCTCCCGACGGCGATCGCCCGGGCGGCGTACCTCGCCGAGCTCCGTCGCATGTTGCTCGTGGCGATCTTGCTCGCTGCGCCCGCGTGGTACGCGTCGCTGTACGCCGCGAGCGGCGGGCGCGGCCTGTTCCTGATCGCCCTGCTGTTCCTCGCGCTGGCGCAGCCCCCCCTGGGGGCCGCCGCCGCCGGCGTCGCCGGGGCGCGCGCCGCCCGCGCCGCCTCCGACCGGATCGCGGCGACTGGCGCCTAGCGCCGCGTGCGCGGGAAGCTGCGCCCGGGCGTGCCCCGCCGCCGTCCGCGCGCCCCCGCCCCTCACGGTCGCCTGTCCGAACCTCGCCGCTGCCGCACGAAAGGACCCGCTCCCGATGCGCTTCGACTTCCCCTACCCCTCGCAACGCATGCCCGTGCTGGCCGACAACGTGGTCGCCACGAGCCAGCCGCTCGCCGCGCAGGCCGGTCTCGAGATGCTCCGCCAGGGCGGCAACGCGGTGGACGCCGCGCTCGCCGCCGCGATGGCCCTGACGGTCGTCGAGCCCACCTCGAACGGCATCGGAAGCGACGCCTTCTGCATCCT